>JBDSKP010000633.1:0-3481 GCA_039916925.1 Duganella sp. | reverse complement strand
TGATTTATCGCGATGCCAAGGTAGTTTTGGAAGCGCTTCCAAAACACGATGATGCATGGTGAAAAACCTAATGTCAATCAAAAACATGCGATTGAAAACCGCGGCGCCATCGCCGTGTCGGGAGTCTATGTCTCCGCCTCGCTCAGGGGCGGGCTCGTCATGTTCCAGGGTGCTTTGCTCTTGACGAACAGCACCGCCACCGATGCGCACAGCAGCAGCCCGCCCGCCAGGCGAATCACATTCTCGGGACTGCCACTTAGCCAGGTCCGATACAGCAGCGGCAAGGTCAACGCCTGGATGATCATCGGTATCACGATGAACATGTTGAAGATGCCCATGTAGACACCCGTTCGCTCGGGCGGGAGGCAGCCCGCCAGCATCACATAGGGATTTCCCATGATGCTGGCCCATGCAATGCCGATGCCCATCATCGGAATCGGCAGAAGGGTGGGATCGGCGATCAGTGGGATGCTCAGCATGCCGATGGCGGCCAGGGCGAGGCAGACGCCATGGGTGAGCTTCGGACCGAAGCGGCGGGAGCAGGGTACCAGCGCGAAGGCGGCGAGGAAGGCGATGAAGTTGTAGAAGGCGCCGAGCTTGCCGGTGAGCAGACCTGCATCGCGAAAACGCGGCGAAGCGGGATTGGCGCTGCCATACACGGTGTGCGCCAGACTGAGTGTAATGTATTGCCAGTAGCAGACCATGCCATACCATTGAAACAGCTTCACCAGTGCCAGCTGCTTCATCACGTCAGGCATCTGGCGCACGGCGACGACGATTTCATTGAGCGTGTGGCGCCAGCCGGCCGGGCGCGCGCGGATCTGCAGAAGCTGCTCCGGGCGCAGGCGGTCCTCCGGTGTGGTCGTCACGGTCCGCAAGATGGTGGCGATCGAAAACAGCGATCCGATCAGGAAAGCACTGATCACGATGTGCGGAATATTGCTGGCGTTGACGGTGTCCTTGTTCATGCCGAACACCACCAGCAGCGACGGCGTCAAACAGGCCAGGGTCTGGGCCAGGCCGGTGAACGCGCTTTGGGTCAGGAAGCCGAGCGTGTGCTGCTCCGGATTGAGCTTGTCGCTGATAAAGGCGCGATACGGCTCCATCGTGATGTTGTTGGCGGCGTCGAGTATCCACAGCAGGCTGGCGGCCATCCACAGCGTGGAGCTGAACGGCATCGCCAGCAGGCCAAGGCTGCACAGGATGGCGCCGGTCAGGAAGTACGGCGTGCGCCGGCCCCAGCGCGAGACGGTGCGATCGCTCATGGCGCCAACGATCGGTTGCACGATCAGGCCCGTCACGGGGCCCGCCAGCAACAAAATCGGCAGGCTCGCTGCGTCAGCCCCCAGATAACTGTAGATCGGGCTCATATTGCTTTGTTGCAGACCGAAGCTGAACTGGATACCAAAGAAGCCGATATTCATGTTCACGATCTGCGAAAAAGACCGCATCGGCTTGGGGTGTAGCATTTTTTTCTCCTGCGTGCAGGCATCTGCATCGTTGTACGACCGCTGAAGCGGCTCTCGCGAGGATGGTCGGCTCGCTTCACGCATTGTATGCCGGCATGCTCCTTGATTGACGCGAAAAATATGGCTGCTATAATTGAATTTTCATTTTGGCAACGCTTCCAAATCGCGCGCGAGGGGCGATCTGGCGCGCCATGAATTAACTGACCTATCAAGGAAAATGTGACCACTATCAAAGATGTCGCCGAACTCGCGGGCGTTGGTATGGGAACCGTATCGCGCGTAGTGAACGGCAAAGGTTCGGTGTCGCCCGCCAAGGTCGAGCGCGTGAAGCAAGCGATCGAGGAATTGGGTTTTCGTCCCTCGCACGCGGCGCGGTCCTTGATGTCCGGTTCGACCAAGATGATCGGCGTCTATATTCCGGGGCTGGCAGGCACCTTCTTCACCCCGCTGCTGGCGTCGATCGAACAGGTATTGCGCGAAGTCGGCTTGAACATGGTCGTCGCTTTCGGCGCGGGGGGAGGCGACGCCCGCCGTCAGACGGTCGACGGTATCGAGTTGTTGATGGAGCGCGGCTGCGATGGTGTCGTGGTGCTGAGTAATTTCTTATCGGACGAGGATATTCCAAGACTCCAAAAGCGCAATTCCCACGTCGTGGTGATGAATCAATATTTGAAGAGCATCTCCAAGCAATGCTTCACCATAGACCACCGGCAGGGCGGCATACTGGCTGCGCGCGCATTGCTCGACCATCGCCATCGCAAGATCGCCGTCATTGCCGGCCCGTCGACAATCTCGGACAACGTTGAGCGCGTCAATGGCCTCCTTGGCGAATTGGCGGCCGCTGGCGTCAAAACATCGAAGATGTGGATTGCGGAGCGCAATTTTTCTGCCGAAGGCGGATGGGACGCCGCTCGCGAGCTTCTGGAGTCGGGCTATCAGTTCACTGCGCTTTTTTGCGCCAACGATGAAATGGCGATCGGGGCACTTTCCTATTTTATGAAGATGGGCATTTCGGTGCCGCGTGATGTTTCCGTGATCGGTTACGACGACATGCCGATTGCCGAATTTTCGGCGCCGCGTCTGACAACGGTGCATATTCCCTGGCGGGACGTGGTCGTCAATGCTGTCAATGCTTTGCTCAATGACTGTTATGGCATGCGGCGCCCTGTCGAACGCGACTTCCAAATCAGCATGACCTATCGCGATTCGCTGGTGCCGGTATCTGCCACCCAACGAAAGAGCGCATAGTCTCGATTGTACAGGTGCATGAATGCTTTAGCCGGACAGACCGGGGGCTTGACCACGTTAACGCGCCTATGCATAACGGTGACGAAGTCCGTGGACGCGGGATATACCGGCGAGGGCGCATTGCGAACGGAATCGCTGAAGCTGGTCTCGACAAAGGAAGCCATTTGGAATAAGGCGTTCCGCACAGGCGGCAATGGCATTGATGGCATCCGGTGTCAAGTTTGCGGCACGACGCGCCCGTCCTGCGCGAAGCGCTTGCCTGCGTCGGTCTGGGCCTGCGCGATGTCCCCCACGCCGGCCTTTGGTGGCGCTCGGCGCTTTGCAGCGTGGCTGCAGTCGGCATGTGGCTCTGGCTGTACTGCCACTTCGGCGGTTTTTTCCTGCAGGTGAGCGGCGTCATCACGCTGGCCTCGGAGGCCGGCCTGTTGGGTCTCGGCGTGCTCGATTTCGGCCCCGGCATGGCGGCCGGCCCGGCCAGCCTGTCGAACATGGGCAGCCTGAACGGGATGGGCGGTCTGGTCCAGAGCCTGATGTCGATCGCCCAAGTGGCGCTGGTCGCCTTGGCCTTGGCCAGCGTGGTCTACGCCGAAAATTCAATTAACGCAACTTTCATTGTGGGAGTCGGCAGCCTTCTCACGCAGGGCGCCGGCCCGCGCCCGAGATCCGCACGTTGGGCCGCTGCTGCGTGTCAGCCCACGGCCCAGTACAGATTGTAGGTGTCGTGGGCGATACGGTGGAACGGTACCAGTTCATATCCCCGGCCC
>JBDSKP010000632.1:0-4678 GCA_039916925.1 Duganella sp. | reverse complement strand
CGCCGGCGGACCGGTGCGCGCCACGCCGCTGGTGCTGCTGCCGCGCCGCCAGCTCGGCCTGTGGCACGCGCTGCCGGCCGTCGCCGCCGAGGTGGAGGTGTCGCCGCGCGCCGCGCGCGTGCTCGAGGCGCTGCGGCGCGAGGGCGCCATGTTTTTCGACGAGCTGTCGCGCGACGCCAAGCTGCTGCCGGTGGAGCTGGAAACGACGCTGGGCGAACTGGTGGCGACGGGGCTGGTCAACGCCGACAGCTACGCCGGCCTGCGCGCCATGCTGATGCCGGCGACCAAGCGCGCCACGATGGACAAGCGGCGCCGCCGCGGCGCCGGCCCGACGATGGAGGAGGCGGGCCGCTGGGCGCTGGTGCGGCGCGCCGACGGCGTCACCATCACCGAGCGGTTCACCGGGCTGGCCGTCGATGCCGACGGCGGCGACGCGGACTCGCCACCGCGGCCACCGGCGACGCAGGCCCGCCCGCCGGCGCGCAGGCCGCGCACCGACCCGCAAACGCTGGAGCACATCGCCATGACCTTGTTGCGCCGCTACGGCGTGATGTTCTGGCGCCTGCTCGAGCGCGAGGCCGCGTGGCTGCCGCCATGGCGCGAGCTGCTGCCGGTGTACCATCGGCTGGAGGCGCGCGGCGAGATTCGCGGCGGCCGTTTCGTCGCCGGCCTGTCGGGCGAGCAGTTCGCGCTGCCCGACGCGATTCCGCTGCTGCGCGAGATGCGCCGGCGGCCGCACGACGGCGGTTTCGTCTGCATTTCCGGGGTGGACCCGCTCAACCTGTGCGGCACGCTGCTACCCGGCGACAAGGTGCCCGCGCTGGCCGGCAACCGCGTGCTGTTCCGCGACGGCCTGCCGGTGGCCACCATCGTCGCCGGCAAATTCCGCTACCTGCAATCGCCCGAGCCGGCCGAGCGCGAACTGCTGCACGCCCAACTGGTGGCACGGCGTTAGACTGTCCCGTTCCAACGCTTTAATTTCCAATGCGAATTGTGCCGACCCGATCGGCACCGGTTCGATACGATGGAGGATCGACACCGAAACGATCAAGGACTACCCATGGAATACTCTGACCTCAGCATCGCCATTCAGATACGCACGCTCGCGGCGGACCGCCAAGCCGAAACCCTGCGCGCGCGCGGCAACATCGCGCCGGACAGCGCCGAGGCCAGGAAGTGGACGGAGGAAAACCCGCTGATGACATTCGTTCCGCAGGTCATACAAGAGCTAAGGCAGATCACCGAAATCATCAAGCAAGAGTACTGACCGCTCACCGGTGGCCGCCAACTCAAGCGATGATTGCGGCATCCCGCCTAATCTCCCCACGAAAATCGGCCAACCTAGCGCCATTGAAGCGCGAGCGGCACGCTCGCTCGCGCACTTTAGGTACGGTTGATCGACACGCCGCCGTCGGCCGTGAGGCAGGTCCCGGTGGTGAAACTCGACGCGTCCGATGCCAAATACAGCGCCGCCTGGGCGATCTCCTCCGGCCGCGCCAGCCGCTTGAGTGCGTGCAGCCCTTCGACGAAGGCGCGCGCTTGCGGCGTGTCGCTGACGGCGCGTCCCATCGGCGTGTCGGTGCCGCCGGGCAGCAGCGCGTTGGCGCGGATGCCGCGTGCGCCGTATTCGACCGCGATCACCTGCATCAGACCGATCAAGCCGGCCTTGCTGGCCGCGTACGCACCCATGCCGGGAAAGCCGGCGCTATGTCCGACAAAGGTCGACGTGAAGATGAGCGATCCGCCGCCCCGCTCCAGCATCGCCGGAATCTGGTATTTGGCGCCCAGGAAGGCGCTGGTCAGGTTGGTGGCCAGCACCGCTTCCCACGTGGCGAGCGGAATGTCGGACGTCGGCGCCGCCTCGCCGGTGGTGCCGGCGTTGTTGAAGGCGATATCGAGTCCGCCGAAGCGGCCCACCGCCACCTCCACCAGGGCGCGCGCCAGTTGCTCGTCGCGGATATCGCCGGCGACGGCGACCGCCGCGCCGCCGCACTGCCCGATCTCGTCCACCAACGCGTCCAGCTCCGCTTGACGGCGCGCCGTCACCACCACCCGAGCGCCCTGCCGCGCAAACAATTTCGCCGCCTCGTAGCCGATGCCCGAGCTGGCCCCCGTGACGATCGCCACTTTTCCCGTTAACTGGTTCATGCTGTCTCCTTGTTGGATGGATCGAGCTGCCAGCTTAGGGGAGCGGTTCGCGTCGGGCTATCCGTTTCTTGCTAGGCTTTCGTCGGGATGCCGGCTTGCCGTCGCCACGGACAGCATCGGATCGACGTGCGCGCTGAGGTCATAGGCGGCGCCGCTGTGTAACGCCACATATCTGCAACACCACATCTAAAACACGTAGGGCGGATTAGCGAAGCGTAATCCGCCATGCGTGCGTGTCGGCGGCTCATGCATGGCGGATTACGGCGTTCCGCCTAATCCGCCCTACGTGTCCGTGGCCGTCACCAGCCGAACTTGAGCTCCATGCCGAGATAGTTGGCGCTGCCGCCGCCGGCCGCGCGCAGGCTGTCGCCGGCCTGGAAGTGCACCGCCTCCAGCGACGCCGTCACATTCGGGTGACCACCCAGTCGGTACGCAGCTGCGCGTAGGCGCCGGTCCAGCGGCTACCCCGCCCCGCCGTGCGCGGCACGCCCGCCATGCTTTGCACATACACCGCATCGCCGGTGGTCTGGCGCCATTGCATGCCCAGCGCCGCCGTCACGCCGAGCGCCTTGACCGGCTTGACCGTCACCGATGGTTTCAGGTGAATCAGGTTGCTGTAGCCGGTCAGCCCCGCCAGCGAGAAGTAATAGCCGTTGGCGAACAGCGGGTTGAAGGTCCCCAGCTTGCCGTCACCCGCGTGCTTGTCGCCCGAGGCCAGGTCGAACTGCACGCCCACGCGCGGCGTCCATTCCGATGCCGCGAACGTATAGCCGGCGATCGAGCCGATCGCCCACGCCGAGACGCGCTTGGCGCCGACCTCGCCGTGCTGCAGCATGCCTTCCACATCGAAGTCGGCGTTGCCGCTCTTGCCGCTGTAGCGCATGTCGTAGACGTCTCGGCGCTCGTCACCGGCGGCGTCGAGGAATCTGGCGCCGTCGCGCCGGTAGCGCGAGTAGTAGCCGGACAAGTCGCCCGGGCCCAGGCCCTGGCGCTCCAGCCGGATGCCGTTCAAGGTCAGATGGCCGTTGGAATAGTCGTCGAAGCTGTCGACGCCGCGGTTCTGCATCGGCTGCGTGACATAGCCGATCACCCGCCACGGGCCGTGTTCCCAGTCGGCCCACACGCCGTCGAACGCTTGCCGCACATTCGGGCCGTCGCGCACGGCGATGAAGCGCTGCAGGTCGAAGGCCATCTCCTGCCGCCCCGCGCGCACCTTGACGGCACCGTCGGCGGTCGGCACCGACACGGTCATGAACAGCTGCTCGACATCGAGCTTGTCCTTGTCCGGCGGCGCGATCGATTGCTTCTGGAAGGCGCGGGCGTCGACCAGTTGGCCGAACACCTGCACATAGCGGCCCAGACGCAGGTCCGCATGCACATTGGCGCGCTGGATCACATAGCCGTCGGCGGGCGCGGCGCCGGCGCCGAACAGCGGCGTGGCGATGTGTTCATAACGCTCGCGCAGGCCCCCGCCCAGCGACAGATAGGACAGGCCGTCCCCGCCAAGCGCGATATATTTCAGGCCGTCGAGCGGCTGGCGCGGCAGGCACGGATCGGCCAGCACGCCCCAATTCTCGTTCCAGCGGTTGAAGTTGACCGCCGGGCGCTTGACGTCGCACGCGGCCGGCGCCGCCGCGTCGGCGACCGGCGCCAACACCTGCGCACCGGCCGCGCCGCCGGCGACCAGCGCCAGCACGCCGCCGCATAACCGCGACGCCTGCCTATTTGGCCGCATCGTGGATCTCGCTGATATAACCGCCCGGGAACCGCAGTATCGCGCTGGCGTTGCCCTTGCTGTTATTGTACGGCGCCGACAAAACGGTCACGTCATTGGCGGCCGCCTTGGTCAGAGTGGCCGCCATGTCGTCGACTTGATAGCCGGTGGTCTCCCGGCCGAATGGGAATGGCAATTTGCCGTCGCTGACGAACACCGTCACCTTTCCGAAGTTCGATGTCAGGTGGACGCGGCGAATCTGCTCGCCGGCGCGGCCGATCTCGCCGCCGTCGACCTTGTCGTCGGCCACGATCTTCGCGTGCGCGAACTGCTTGAACTGGCCGATGAACTTGTCGGCCGAGACGCGCGAGACATACACGCGGTTATCCGGCACCGAGTGCAGCGGCGCGTACGACGGCGCCTTGGTGTGCCAGTACAACTGCATGTTGACGCCGCCGGCCCACTGGATCAACACATCCTTGCCGATCGGGTCGTCGAACGGTTCGACGGTGACGTCGGCGCCTGTTTCCACCGCCGCCTTGGTGGCGTCGATGTCGGCATTCTGGACGTAGACGTGGGTGGTGTCGTACTGCGGCGCGACGACGACGTCGGGCGCGGCGTGGCCAGCGCCGGCAGCGTCAGCGCGAAGGCGATGGCATACGATGCGAGGTGGTGCGGACCGGGGTGCTGATCGAAGGAAGTGGCATGTAAAGCTCCTGGAAATGGTGGCGGGCCGAGACAACCCGGCTGGACTCAAGCGCGGCGCGTCCGGCGCTCCCGCATCCATTTCACTATACGCAGAGGCGGCGTATTTTT
>JBDSKP010000631.1:0-4954 GCA_039916925.1 Duganella sp. | reverse complement strand
CACATAGTTATCCTCATGTCATTTACACGCCGTAGTCTACTCGTTCCACTCACCGTCGTCGCGCTTTCGCTGGCCGCCTGCACCACCACGCCGATTCCGCCGGCCACACCGGGCGGACGGCCGGCGCCGCCGCCGCCGCCCGCCACGCCGCCCAAGCCGGACGCGCTGCGGATGGTGCCGACCACGTTCGCCGCGCTGCCCGGATGGGGCCGCGACGACGTGCGCGCCGCCTGGCCGGCCTTCATGTCCTCGTGCACGGTGCTGGTCAAGCAGCCGATGTGGAAGGAACCGTGCTCGATCGCGCGCACCGTCAACGCCGCCGACGACCAGGCCATCCGCACCTTCTTCGAGGCGTTCATGGCGCCGAATCAGGTCATCGCGCCGGACGGCGCCACCGACGGGCTCGTCACTGGCTACTACGAGCCGCTGTTGCGCGGCGCGCGCAAGCGGGGCGGTCCGTATCAAACGCCGCTGTTCAAGGTGCCGGACGACATGGTCACCGTCGATCTGGCCGGCGTCTATCCGGAGCTGAAGGGCATGCGCCTGCGCGGCAAGCTGGTCGGGAAAAAGGTGGTGCCGTACGCGACCCGCGCCGAGATCGAGAGGGCCGATGTCACCGGCAAGGAATTGCTGTGGGTCGACGATCCGGTGGAGTCGTTCTTCCTGCAGGTGCAGGGCTCGGGCCGCGTGCAACTGACCGACACGCAGGAAACCGTGCGCGTGGCGTACGCCGACCAGAACGGCCATCCGTATAAATCGATCGGCAAGTATCTGGTGGAGAAGGGCGAGTTGACCTTGGAGCAGGCGTCGGCGCAAGGCATCAAGGCGTGGATCGCCGGCCACCCGACGCGCATGCAGGAACTATTCGATGTGAACCCAAGCTACGTGTTCTTCAAGGAGGAGCGGCTGCCGGACCCGAAAGTGGGGCCGAAGGGCGCCTTCGGCGTGCCGCTGACGCCGCAGCGTTCGGTGGCGGTCGACGCCACCTTCCTGCCGCTGGGCGCGCCGCTGTTCCTGTCGACGACGCAAGCGAACAGCGACATCCCGAGGCAGCGCCTGGTGATGGCGCAAGACCCCGGCGGCGCCATCCGCGGCGCGATCCGGGTCGACTACTTCTTCGGTTTCGGCACCGAGGCGGCGGAAAACGCCGGCCGCATGAAACAGCGCGGCAACGTCTGGGTACTGCTGCCGAAGCAACCTTGACCGGCGCTACCTTAATACCAGCACCGGCAACGTGGTGTGCGCCAGCACCTTGTCGGTCTGGCTGCCCAGCAGCAGCTTGTTGATGCCCCTGTGTCCGTGCGACGCCATCATGATGAGGTCGCATTCGAACTTTTTCGCCGCCTCGACGATTTCCTCGTACGGGGTGTGCGACACCGAAATCACCCCCTCGAACGGAATGCCGGCCGCGCCCGCGGCCGCCGCCACCTTGTCGATATAGCCGCGCGCGGCCTCCTGCATCTTGACGGCGAACTGGCCCGAGTCGATGACGGCGCCGCCGTCGCCCATCGACGACAGGGGCAAAGGCTGGATCACGGTGATGGACACGATCTTGGCGTGGTTCAGTTTGGCGAATTCGACCGCTGTCGCGGTCGCCTTGTCCGACAGGTCCGAGCCGTCGGTCGGCAACAGTATGGTTTTGAACATGGCGCACCCCCTATCAGGATCGATTGATACTGGAGTGAGCCTAATAGCTTGGCCGGATTTCCGGCGCACGGTATGGCGTTTTTTGAGGGTGCGTTACGGCGTGGCCGCCGCCGGCTGTCCGGCGTCGCGCAGCGCCGGCGACATGGCCATGCAGGCGGTCAGCACGATGGCGCCCACCGCCACGCAGCCCAGGCCGGCGCGCACGCTGAAATGCTCGCCGATATAGCCGGCCGTCAGCGCGCCGATCGGCGCCACGGCGATGGTCAGGAAGCGCATCGTCGACACCATGCGGCCGAGGTAGGCGTCCGGCGTGACCTTTTGCCGCACGGCCGAGTATGGCATGAAAAACAGCATCACCCCGCAGTCGAGGAAGAACGACAGCGCCGCGCACGCCGCCGCGCTGGCCGCCGGATAGCCGAACAGCCTGGCCGGTATCATCGGCGTCAAGGTGAAGGCGACGGCGGTCAGGCCGACGCCGATCAGGATGGTGCCGCTGGCGCCGTAGCGCCGGGTCAGCGGCTTGAGCATCATCGCGCTGGCCAGCACGCCGAGCCCGCCGATCATCTGGGCCACGCCGAGCATGCCCGCGCTCATGCCGAGGTCGCGCGTGGCGAACAGCACGGCCAGCGCGGCGTAACCGTAGAACAGCATGTGCCAGGCGCCCACGCTCCAGGCCAGCGTGCGCAGCAGCGGCTGGCTCCAGATGAAGTGCAGGCCGTCGCGGATGTCGCGCAGCGGGTGCTTGTCGGACGGCGCCGGTTGCGGATCGTTGGCCTTCAGGTCGCGCAGCAGCAGGATCGACAGCACGAAGCCGAAGGCGTTGAGCAGCACCGCGTACGGCGCGGTGAGCCATTGGATCAGCACGCCGGCCAGCCCCGGCGCCAGCAGCCGCGAGGCCGAGTCGGTGGCGGCGAATTTCGATTGCGCGTCCATCAGGCGCTCGCGCCCGATCAGGTTGGTCAGGAAAATCTGCTCGGCGCCGCCGCCGACGACGTTGCAGGCGCCGGTGGCGAAGGCGACCGCGTACATCCATTCGACCGACAGCAGGCCGAGCCAGTAGGCGGCCGGAATGCTGAACAGGGCGGTGGCCTGGATGGCTTTGCTGGCGAGCAGGATCGGCAGCTTGCGGTTGCGGTCGAGCACCACGCCGGCCGGCAGCGCGAACAGCGCGAACGGCATCGCCGCCGCCGCCCCCAGCATGCCCATCTGCGCCGGCGTGGCCTTGAGCAGCAACACCGCGCACAAGGGCACGGCCAGCGCGCCGATGTAGCCGCCGAAGCCGTTGAGGATGGCACTGAACCAGTAACGCATGAAATCGCTGTTGCCCAGCAGCGCGTCGCTGGCCAGTTTGCCGCGCAGCGGGAGGCGGAGTGAGGTAAAAATGGTGGCCTCGCCGAAGTAAGTTGCCGAGCTTCAATAATACCAGCGGCGGGGATAGGCGCTACAATCGACCCAATAATATTCCACCGTGGAGGAACACTATGCAGTATGAAGACCTGATCGTCGAAGTGCACGGCAAAGTCGCGCTGATCCGCCTGAACCGTCCGAAGGCGCTGAACGCGCTCAATGACCGCATGATGAACGAACTTGGCGAGGCGTTGTTCAAATTTGACGCCGATCCGGCGATCGGCTGCATCGTCTTGACCGGCAGCGAGAAGGCCTTCGCGGCCGGCGCCGACATCGCCGCCATGGTCGACTACACCTATGTGGACACCTACCGCGACAACTACATCGGCCGCAACTGGGAGCACATCCTGCGCGTGCGCAAGCCGGTGGTGGGCGCCGTGGCCGGTTACGCGCTGGGCGGCGGCTGCGAGCTGGCGATGATGTGCGACTTCCTGATCGCCGCCGACACCGCCAAATTCGGCCAGCCGGAGATCAAGATCGGCGTCACGCCGGGCGCCGGCGCCTCGCAGCGCCTGCCGCGTGCGATCGGCAAGGCCAAGGCGATGGACATGCTGTTGACCGCCCGCACCATCGACGCGGTCGAGGCCGAGCGCATCGGCCTGGTGTCGCGGATCGTCCCGGCCGCCAAGCTGATCGAGGAAACGCTGGCCGCCGCGACCTTGATCGCCGCCATGCCGACCTCGGTGGCGATGATGGTCAAGGACGCCGTCAACCGCGCCTTCGAAGTGCCGCTGACCGAGGGCGTGGGCTATGAGCGCCGCCTGTTCCACGCGGCGTTCGGCACGCCCGCGCAAAAAGAAGGCATGAAAGCCTTCCTGGAGAAGCGGCCGCCGAATTTTGAAGGCCTGTAACCGGACTCCCATGCGCATTCTGATTATCGAAGACAATCACGACATCCTGGCGAACCTGTACGCGTTCCTGGAGGCGAAGGGACACAATCTCGATTCGGCGTCGAACGGCTATGCCGGCCTGGCGCTGGCCGCGCAGCATGAATACGACGTCATCGTGCTTGACGTCATGCTGCCCGGCATGACGGGATTGGAGCTGTGCCAGAAGTTGCGCGGCGAATTGCGCGACGCCACGCCGGTGCTGATGCTGACGGCGCGCGACACCCTGCAGGACAAGGTCGCTGGCTTCGACAGCGGCGCCGACGATTATCTGGTCAAGCCGTTCTCGCTGGTCGAACTGGAGGTGCGCCTGCACGCCTTGCTGCGGCGCGCGCGCGGCCAGACCGTCGGCGGCAGCGTACTGAGCGTGGGTGACTTGCGTTTCGATACCGAGAATTTCGAGGTCAAGCGCGCCGGCACCCCGCTGACGCTGACCAAAACCGGCTACACCATCTTGAAGTGCCTGATGACCCAGGCGCCCAAGCTGGTGCCGCGCGAGTTGCTGGAGCAGGAAGTGTGGGGCGAGGACCGCCCGGACAGCGACGCGCTGCGCACCCACATCCACGCGCTGCGCCAGGCGCTCGACAAACCGTATGACTTCGCCATGCTGCGCACCGTCCCGGGCATCGGCTATAAACTACTCGCCTCCGATGCCACCGTTTAAATCCCTGCGCCGGCGCATCGTCGTCGCCTACCTGATGTTCGCCGCCGCCGGCATCCTGTTTTTCGCGCTGATCGCCGCCGTCGCCGTCGAAGGCATCGAAGTGAAACTGGTCGACGAGCGCCTGCAGGAGGTGGCGGCGTGGGCGTCGCCGCGCCACGCGGGCAACCTGCCGGTGGAAATGCCGGCCGGCCTGAGCTTCCACCACGACGCCGAAATCCCGCTGTCGCTGCGCCATTTGCCCGAAGGTGCGACCGAGATCACGGTCGATGGCGTCGATTTGCACGTCTGGTCCGGCAAGGACGAGAGCGGCCCCTACGTGGTGGTCGACCACGCCAGCGCGTATGAAAAA
>JBDSKP010000630.1:0-3952 GCA_039916925.1 Duganella sp. | reverse complement strand
TCGTCGCGCAGATTGATGCTGCCGGGCGGGATGCTGATAGTTTCCATGCTCGATGAAAGGGGAAGGGGTGATCCGGCATTGTAAGCGCAGGCCGCAGCCACGCGCGTATTTCGCAGTACTTGGCCGGAAGTAGCCAGCTAATCCTGTTTAGCAATCGTCTTGACTATGACAGCCCGGCACAACGATTCGAACGATGTGTTGCGACCACCGATTGAATCCGCACACTTTTCGTGTCACTCGACAAGGCAAGGCCCGGGCGCGGCACCATGGCGGCGCCCGGGATTATGTTGTCCGGTGGGCGTGCCCGGCGTCGCGCTGGCGCAGCGCGTCGAGCATGGTGGAGCGCGCCGAGCCCAGGTGGGCCCGCATCGCCGCCCGCGCGGCCGCCGCGTCGCCCTTGACCAGCGGGCGCAGGATCGCCAGGTGCTCCTGCAGCGCGTACTGGTTGCGCGGGATCTCGTCGCGCTTGTCCCATTGGTAGTGGTAGTGGTAGACCATGGCCACGACGTCGTTGAGGTTTTCGGCGAAGCGGTTGTCCAGCAGCCCGATCAGGAAAGTATGGAACTCGCGGTCGAGCGCGGGGAATTCCGCGTGGCTCTCGGCCGGCTCGCGGCCCAGCGCCTCGTGGCGCGCCAGCAACTCGCGCAGCCGGGCGAACGCCTGGTCGTCCGGCGCCATCTCGCCGATGCGTTCGATCGCCCTCAGTTCGAACATTTCGCGCACCTCGCCCAGCTCCTCGGCGTATTTGGTGTCGAAGGCGCACAGGCGCCAGCCGCCGCGCGGGTTCTTCTCGATCATGCCGTTGCGCGAAAAACCGATCAGGAACTCGCGCACGGCGATCGTGCTCACGCCGGCCGCGCGCGACAGCTCCACCTCGGTGAATTCCGCCCCCGGCGGCAGGTCGCGCTCGTAGATGCGCTCCATCAGCACTTGCTGCAGCTGCTCGGTGGCGCTGTGCAGTTCGGCCACGTCGAAGTAATCTTCCGGGCGCGGCTTGCGCAGCAGGTGGCGCTGCTTCATGCCCGCGATCAGTCCGTGCCCGGCCAGGTGGGCCAGCGCGCTGCGCACGGCGGTGCGGCTGCTCGCCGCGATCTCGGCCATTCGCATTTCGGTGGGCAAGGGGTCGCCGACCGCCAGGTGGTTGGCGGCGTGGTCCAGCAGCAGGTTGATGCTGCGCCGGGTGGTGATGGGAAGTTTGGCCATGTATGTGAGGCGGGACGCGGACGGGGGAGGGCGTATCGAATGTATTGGATACATAGAATACACCACGATCGGCCGGCGCGTGCGGCGGCGGCTTTTTTCGTGGCCGCGGTCCGCCCAAAAAAAAGGCGGTCAACGCCGCCTTTCCCGTGACACCCATGCTGTCCGTCATGCCAATCCGGCCAGCGCCGCGCCGGATCGAGCCGGCGCGGCGCTGGCGATCAGAAGGTGTAACCCATCGACACCCGGAAGCTGCGACCTGGATCGAACCAGCTGCGGCCCGTCTGGCCGATGGAGTGCTGATTGGTTTGCTTGGTCACGGTCTCGGTCAGGTTGCTGACGTTGAAGCTGCCGTAGAGGTGCTCGCTGAACCGGTAGTTGATGCCCGCATCCCACTGGCCGACGGCTTCCTGCCAAACCGGAATCGACCATCCGACATCCTTCGGCATGTCGCCGTTGGCGGCGGCGCGCGTCGGATCGGCGCTGGTGCCGTTTTCGCCGGACGCGCCGTAGACACCCGTCGCCAGCAACATGCGGCTGCGCCAGTTGTAGGCCAGGCGCGCGGAAATCGGCCCGCGGTCGTACATGAAGCCGACGTTAAGGGCGTTCTTCGACATATACGCCACCGGCAAGTCCTTGAAGGGCAAGCCGTTGGTGTCGCAACCGTAGAGACTTGCGGCCGTCCCGCTTTTGCCGGCGGGGCAATACGCCATCTTGAAGGGGTGATACAGCGTCTGCTTGTTGTCGATGTAGGTGTAGTTCGCGGAGATGCCGAACCCCTTGGCCCAGTCCGGCAGCAGCTCGGCCAAAGCAGGAATTTTATCCACGTAGGTCGAGCCGGCGACTTCGATGCCGGCCAACCACAGCTTGGCCGCGTTATCCGGTCCGGTGATCGTGAAGTCCTGGTTGTTGCCGGCCAGGTCCTTGACGGTCCGGGTATACGATTTGGTCAGGATCACGTCTTTGACGTTCTTGTAGAACAGCGTGCCGGTCAGCGACTGCCCGCTCTGCGGATACCATTCCAGCGAGAGATCGATGTTGTTCGACTTGAGCGGCTTGAGTTTCGCGTTGCCCTCGTTGGTGCCGGTGTAGCTGATCGAGTCGATGACGGCGCTGTTGGTGGCGTTGTTATTCACCTTCTGATCCAAGGTGATGTACTCCTGCAACTGGTCGAAGCCGGGACGGTAAATACCCCGTGACAGCGCCAGCCGGGACTGCAGCTTGTCGCTCAGGTTCACCTTCAGGTTCAGGCTGGGGATGACGTCGATGTGGCTGCTCTTGGCATCGATCGGCTCGTCAATGGGGCCGAACCGGGGCACGCTGGGCGCCGTGGTGTCGCCATACGTCGGCTTGAACACCGTGTAGCCGTGGGCCACCGTATTGGTCCTGACCACCCGTACCCCCGCGTTGCCGTCCACCGGGAACTTCAGGTTGTCGAAGCCGAAGCGCAAGGTGCCATACAGGGCCTGGGTGCCTTCGTTATGCTTGCTGATGTACTTCGGATCGGACGGGTCGTAGCCATCGGGCTTCCAGTCGGCATTGCCGGAGGCGACCACGCAATCGCGGTCGGGGGTGCCCTTGATCGCATTTTCATCCGCGCAATTGAGCAAACGTGCGGCCAGCAATTGCTGGTACGCGCCCGGTTTGTTCTTCACCATGGCCATGGTCGGCAACACGATGGTCGGCGGTGCGGCGACCCTGCCGTTGAAGAAGTCCGGGAACGAGAATTGTTCGACGCTGCCGAGGGCCGCGTAGCGCGGGTCGCTCAAGTAGCCGAAGTTACTCCGTTGCCAACTGAGATCGGACGGATTCGGGAGTTGCCCCGGAACCTTGGTGGACGCCACTTGCCAAGGATCGGCGTAGGATTTCCAACCGGTTCCGGCGTTCTTGTATTTGGTCGACGAACGCTCCGTCAGACGCACGCCAAAGCGCACATCGCGCAGCACCGGGTGGTCGAAGTCGAACCTGGCATCGGCCTTCCACGCGTACAGATCAGCCTTGGCCTTGTTGACCTCGGGCTGCGAGGCGCTCCAGAAGTAGTTGCCGGCATCGCCCAGGAACTTGCGGGCCTTGTCGTCGAAACTGAACACGGGCCGCGCGCCGGAGACGTCCAGGCCCATGCTCGGCACGAACGTTTGAAGGTTGAGCATGCCGTTGTCGCCGCTATTGGTGGCATGAACCCACTGCAGATCGTTCTGGAACGACCAGCGCTCGCTGGCCTTCCACTTGAAGTTCCAGGCCAACTCGCTGGTGCGTCCTTTCACGCTGCTGAAATTACGGGTGGTGCCCATGCCCAGGCCGCCGTCGACGAACTGGTTCGCACCCTGGCCGCCGATCGGGTACGTCATGACGCCCGATTGGAAGACACCGTTGCCGTCGTACTTGGCGTCGCCGTACTTGACCATGTAGGGATTTTCCGCGGCGGCGAACAGGCTGTTGCCAGTGTTGGTCGAACGGAAAGAGGAATCGAAGTAGGTCAGCGACGACTGCTTGTTGTTCTTTTTCCACTGCAGTGCCCCATAGAGGCCGGTGCGCTTGGAGTCGTTGGTGCTCGAGCCCCAGCTGGCCCCGTTCGGCAGCCACACCGTCTTGCCGGGGACGACGTCGGTGCGCGGGAAGTAGACGGATTGGTCGATCGAGTCGACGCGGCCGGTGGTGTTGCTGTAGGAGAGGTCCAGCAGCACGCCAACCTCGCCCATATCGGTCGACCAGCGGTTCGAGTACAGGCCGGAGAAGGCGGGCGAATTTTTCT
>JBDSKP010000629.1:0-4418 GCA_039916925.1 Duganella sp. | reverse complement strand
GGCGTGCCGGTCAAGATCGTCGTCGGCCTGGCCGTGTTCGCGCTGACCCTGGGCACCTTGCAGCCGGTGATGGCGCGCGTGTATGGATCGATTTTTATTTACTGGGAACAGGTGTTGACCTAAATGGCCGATCAGGATGCCGATTTATCGGAACAGGCGACGCCCCATAAACTGGATGAGGCGCGCAAGAAGGGCTCGGTCGCGCGCAGCAACGACTTCAACGCGATGTCGATGATGGCCGCGCTGGTGGTGACGATCTACGCCGGCGGCTGGGAGGCGCTGCGCCAGACCTTGGTGATGCAGCAGCGGCTGCTGGGCGGCGCCGGGCGCGGCCAATGGAACGTCGAGGCGGTGGCGGCCTGGATGGGACAATTGCTGGTGGGCATGCTGCATGTGCTCGGGCCGCTGTTCCTGACGCTGGCGGTGGTGGCGGTGCTGACCAATCTGGTTCAGACCGGCCCCATCTTCACGCTGCATCCGCTCAAGCCCGACCTGGAGCGGCTCAGTCCGGTCGCCGGGTTCAAGCGGGTGTTTTCCATGCGCACGCTGTTCGAGTCGGCCAAAAGCATCGTCAAGCTGGTCATCCTCGGCAGCGTCGTGTACCTGCTGGTGCGCGACACCATCCCCGGCCTGATGGGCCTGACGGCGATGGAGCCGAAGGGCTACATGAAGGTGATGCTGACGCTGATCGGTTCGCTGCTGGTCAAACTGGTGGTGACCTTGCTGTGCATCGCGCTGCTCGACTTCGGCTTCACGCGCTGGGAGTTCGCCAAGCGCATGCGCATGAGCAAACGCGACGTCAAGGACGAATCGAAGAACCGCGAGGGCGATCCGCGGATCCGCTCGCGCATCCGCGAACTGCGCAAGGAAATGCTCAAGCGCAGCAAGTCGATGGCCAAGCTGCCTGCCGCCGACGTGCTGGTGACCAATCCCACGCGGCTGGCCGTCGCGCTCAGCTACAGCCATGGCAAGTCCGGCGCGCCGCAGGTGGTGGCCAAGGGCGCCGGCGACCTGGCGCGCAAGATGCGCGAGCAGGCCGGGCGCCGCGGCATCCCCATCGTGCAGAACCGCGAGTTGGCGCGCGCCTTGTTCCGCGAAGTCGATTACGACGGCTATGTGCCGGAAAAGCTGTACCCGCAGGTGGACAGGATCATGGTCTGGGTCTATACAATGCGCGACGCCAAGCGCGCTTCACAAAGGGTGGTCTGATGTTGTCTCTCCGTCGTATTTTTAACAAGAACGCCGATCTGGTCATGGCGCTGCTGGTGGTCGGCATCCTGACGGTGCTGTTCGTGCCGATCCCGTCGGGCCTGCTGGACTTCCTGATCCTCACCAACGTCAGCTTCGCGCTGCTGATCCTGCTGCTGACGTTTTACATCAACCGCCCGGTCGAGTTCTCGACGTTCCCGTCGCTGCTGCTGATCGCCACCCTGTTCCGGCTGTCGCTGAACGTGGCGGCCACGCGGCTGATCCTGTCCGACGCCGACGCCGGCCGCGTCATTTCGGCGATCGGCTCGTACGTGGTCGGCGGCAACTACGTGATCGGCATGATCGTGTTCCTGATCCTGGTGGTGGTGCAGTACGTGGTGGTCACCAGCGGCGCGCAGCGCGTCTCCGAGGTCGCCGCCCGCTTCACGCTTGACAGCATGCCGGGCCAGCAGATGAGCATCGACGCCGATCTGAACATGGGCTTCATCGACCAGGACGAGGCCAAGCGCCGCCGCAAGACGCTGGAGAAGGAAACCGGCTTCTACGGCGCGATGGACGGCGCCAGCAAGTTCGTCAAGGGCGACGCGATCGCCGGCATCATCATCATGCTGATCAACATCGTCGGCGGCCTGGTCATCGGCGTCATGCAGATGGGCATGCGTTGGGACCAGGCGCTGCAAACGTTCACGCTGCTGACCGTGGGCGACGGCATCGTCACCCAGGTGCCGGCGCTGGTGATCGCCGTGGGCACCGGCATCATCGTCACGCGCTCGGCCTCGGACGGTAACCTCAGCGGTGAAGTGCTCAAGCAGATCACCGCGTTCCCGAAGACGCTGTTCATCGTCGCCGCCGCGCTGTCGGTGATGTTGTTTGTGCCGGGCATTCCGGCGCTGCCGGTGCTGTGCCTGGTGCTGGCGCTGCTGGGCATCGGCTTCGCGGTGCTGCGCAAAAGCCGGCGGGCCGACGAGGAGGCGGTCGACGACAAGGTGGCCGACGGTGCGGCCGAGGGCGACAAGGACGCCTACGACATGCTCAAGGTCGAGCCGATCGAAGTGCTGGTCGGCGCCAACCTGGCGCCGCTGGTCAGCGGCGAGAAGACCGTGTTCATGGAGCGCATCGCCGCCATCCGCAAACAGTACGCGCTCGATTCCGGCATGGTGCTGCCGCGCGTGCGCTTCCGCGACGCGCCGCAACTGGGCGTCAACGCCTATGAGTTGCAGGTGTTCGGCGTGCCGGCTGGCAAGGGCGAAATCATGACCGACCGCACCATGGCCATCCACGCCGGCGGCGAGCAGCGGCCGATCAAGGGGATCGCCACGCGCGAGCCGACCTACGGCTTGCCGGCCATCTGGATCGAGGATTCCGAGCGCGAGATCGCCCGCGCCGCCCGCTACACGCTGGTGGACGCGTCGACCGTCTTCATCACCCATTTGAGCGAGGTGCTCAAGCAGCAGTCGTCGCAGTTGCTGACGCGAACCGAGACCGACCGGCTGCTGCAACGCATCCGGCAGCAACAGCCGGGGCTGGTCGAGGAGCTGATCCCGACGATACTGTCGGTCGGCGACGTGCAGAAAGTGCTGCAGAACCTATTGCGCGAGAAGGTGTCGATCCGCAACCTGGAGGTCATCCTGGAGTCGCTGGTGGACATGGCGCGCAACAGCAAGGATCTGGGTTATCTGACCGAGGTGGTGCGGCAGAGGCTGGGCGCGGCGATTTGCCAGGCGTTGCTGGGCGAGATGGCGTCGCTGAACGTGCTGACGCTGGACCCGGCGGTCGAACAGGTGCTGCTGCAAAGCCTGCGCAGCGTCGAGGCCGGGGGGAACATGGCGATCGAACCGAAGTATGCCGAGCGGCTGCAGGCCAGGCTGTCGGCCGAATCGGACCGCATGATGAAGGCCAATATGCTGCCGGTGCTGCTGTGCTCCCCGGACTTGCGCCGGCACGTGCGCGCGCTGTCGGAACGGATGGTTCCGCACATGCGGATCCTGTCGATGGCGGAGGTGCCGAACACCGTCAGTTTGAAGGCGTACGGCACGGTGGGGGTGTAGCCGGCCGCCCGCGCCGGCGGGCGCGTGGATCAGGCCTGTTTCTTGCCGTAGCAATGCGGGCACGATTTCTCGTACACGTATTCCGGCGACAGCTGCTGGCGCGGCGTGACCACCGCGCGGCAGACGAAGCACTGCACGGTCTCGGTCGGCTCCAGTTTCGGATTGAGCGCGGTGCGGTAGTCGAACACGAAGCAATCGCCCGTGTAGTGGGCGCCGCCGACCTCCTCGAAGTATTTCAAGATGCCACCCTCGAGCTGGTAGACGTCCTGGTAGCCGATGTTCTGCATGTGGATCGCCGCCTTCTCGCAGCGGATGCCGCCGGTGCAGAAGGTGACCACGGTCTTGCCGTCGAAGTCGGGCTTGTGCGCGGCGATCACCTCGGGGAACTCGGTGAACTTGGTGATGCGGTAGTCGACCGTGTTGTCGAAGGTGCCGACATCGACCTCGAAATCGTTGCGGGTGTCGACCATGACGACCGGCTTGCCGTGGTCGTCGACACCGTTGTCGAGCCAGCGCTTGAGCGTGTGGGCGTCGACGAACGGCGCCCGGCCCTCCTCGGGCTTGATCAGCGGCATGCGCATGGTGATGATTTCTTTTTTGATCTTGACCAGCATGCGCTTGTGCGACTGCTCGACCGAATAGCTTTCCTTCACTTCCAGGTCGGCGAAGCGCGCATCGGCGCGTACCCATGCCAGATACTCGTCGATGTGCGAACGCGGACCGGACAGGAACATGTTGATGCCTTCCGGCGTGAGCAGGATGGTGCCCTTGAGGCCGAGCCGCGCGCAGATGTCCTGGTAGAGCGGCCGCATCTCCTCGGTGTTGTCGAAGGTGACGAACTTGTAGGCGGCGATGTTGACGTGGGCGGCAGCTGCGGCGATGGCGGCGGCATGCGCTTCAGCTTGTAAGGCGGTATTAGCGAGCATGATGGACAGGATCGAAAAAACGGAGGAGCCGGGATTATACGCGTTTTTTTGCCTATAAAATAGGCTCCCCGGCCCCGGCCCCGGCCCCGGCCCAGCCCGGCAGCTTCGCCGCAGCACTGGCGCGACTAGGCGTGCGCCATCGTCGCGTCAAGCGCCTCAAGCACCTCATACACCTCAAGTACCTCACGCACCTCAAGTACCTCACGCACCTCAAGCGCCTCACGCACCTGCCGCG
>JBDSKP010000628.1:0-2342 GCA_039916925.1 Duganella sp. | reverse complement strand
CACCGAGATGTCGATCAGCGGTGCGCTGAGCGTGACGTAGCCGTTCGCCGATGCCTGGACCACGTATTTGCCGGCGCCCGGCAGCACCGCGGCGGCCGTGCTGAACTGCAGCGGCAAGGCGGCGCTGTACACCGCGTACCGCGGCGCGGCGGTCGGCAGGCCGGTCAGCGTGTAGCCGCCGCTGACGAGGTCGGCGCCCTGGTACTTGATGGTGACGGCCGAGCCGGCGACCAGGCTTTGCGTGGCCGCGACATAGGCACCCTCCGTGCTGCTGAGCGGCGCCAGCGTGACAGCGCCGCTGATGCCGCCGGTGGTGGACGCGGCCAGCGTGATAGGCGCGGCGGCCGTGCTGATCGGAACGATGGCCGAGGTGCTGGTCACGGGTACGGCCCCGACCACAGCGGCGGCGCTGGCGTCGGCCGTCACCACCACATCGTAATTGCCGGGCGGCAAACGCGTCAGCGCGAATTCACCGGTGGTCGGGTTGGGCGCGGTGGCGCTGACGATGACGCCGTTCTGCTGCGCCGACACCATCACATGGTTGGCCAGCAGCGCCGTGCTGACAAAGCCGCCGATGCCGTTCAGCGCGGTGGGGATGACCTTGATCACCGGCTTCAGCGCATATTTGCCGTTGCCTTTGGTGAGCACGGATTTGCAGGCGTCGAAGTCCAGCACCAGGTCGACGCGCTGGCCGGCGGCGACGTCGAACTGGTTGATGAGCTTGATGCCGCTTTGCACCGCGCTTGGGGTATCCAGGGTTTGCTCGGTGGTTGTGCCGGTCGACACCACGGAGTTGGCCAGGCCGTTGCCGGTATTCGGGTCGAGCACCAGCCGCAGCTGCGTGTAGCGGCCGGCGGCGAGCGGGGTCTGTCCCAGGCTGTCAAGGGTACCGTTGTTCAGCGCTAACAGGTTGATCTTGCGCGCCGGGTTGAGCGTGATGTCGGTCCAGCCGCTGTCGGTATCGGCGGCACTGGCGCTTTGATGCACGCGCACTTTGCTGACGGTGACGTTGACGGCGTCAAAGCCGCAGGCCGGGGCGTCGGTGATCGACACCCCCAGCGTGCCCATGGTCTGGCTGGGCGGGCTGGCGCCGCCGCCACCGCCGCCGCAGGCGCTCAGCGCGGCTGCCGCCAGGGCCGCTGTCGCGGTCAGATAGAAAGGAATGTGTCGATTGTTCATGATGTGCTCCTCCTTGTGATTATTTTTGAAGGCGGCCTGCACCGCTGAACGCCATTCTGGCTTCCTAATGGAAACTTTCTTTGTTAGATAACGTACATAGTAAAGATTCGTTACATTTATTCAGTGCAATATTGAAAGCTTGACGCGGCGGCCATGTTGGCATAATTGTTAGTACAAATCCCGCGGCCGGAGTATAATCGTCCGGCTGCCGCGAGGCGGCACACGCTAGGGGTCCTGCAAATCGTATTGCCATGCAATGCGATGCGCGGGTGAGAAATACCCTCCGAACCTGATCTGGATAATGCCAGCGAAGGGAAGCTTAGGACAACGCCGCCACCCCGTCATTTCCGGGCGCGGCGACGCCCAACCTCCTTTGCTGGCTCCTGTAGCCAACCGAGGAGCCAAATGAACGCCAATCCCAAATTCCTGTCCGCCACCGCCACCGTGGACGAGGCAGCGATCAAACCGTTACCGAATTCCCGCAAGATCTACGTCGAAGGCAGCCGCCCCGACATCCGCGTGCCGATGCGCGAAATCACCCAGGCCGACACGCCCGCGTCGTTCGGCTTCGAGGCCAATCCGCCGGTCCACGTCTACGACACCTCCGGCCCGTACACCGATCCGGACGCGGTGATCGACATCCGTTCCGGCCTGGCGGCCACGCCGCGCCTGCCGTGGATACTGGAGCGCGGCGACACCGAGGAACTCGACGGCCCGAGCTCCGACTACGGCCAAACGCGCCTGGCCGATCCGGCGCTCGCCGAATTGCGCTTCAACCTGCACCGCAAGCCGCGCCGCGCGCGCGAAGGGGCCAACGTCACGCAGATGCACTACGCGCGCCGCGGCATCGTCACGCCGGAGATGGAGTTCGTGGCGATCCGCGAAAACCTGCGCCGCAAGGAGTACCTGGAGAACCTGAAGACCTCCGGCCCGATGGGCCAGCGCCTGGCCGACCTGATGGGCCGCCAGCATCCGGGGCAATCGTTCGGCGCCAGCATCCCGGCCGAGATCACGCCCGAATTCGTGCGCGAGGAGATCGCCCGCGGGCGCGCCATCATCCCGGCCAACATCAACCACCCGGAGATCGAGCCGATGATCATCGGCCGCAATTTCCTGGTCAAGATCAACGCCAACATCGGCAATTCGGCCGTCACCTCGTCGAT
>JBDSKP010000627.1:0-1769 GCA_039916925.1 Duganella sp. | reverse complement strand
TCTGACCCACGTTCATACGCGAAGGAACACCCAGCGGGTTCAGCACCACGTCCGCCGGCGTGCCGTCGGCCATGTAGGGCATGTCTTCGACCGGCACGATACGGGAAACCACACCCTTGTTACCGTGACGACCCGCCATCTTGTCGCCCGACTGCAGGCGGCGCTTAACGGCCAGATACACTTTGACCATTTTCTGCACACCAGGCTGCAGCTCGTCGCCCTGCGTCAGCTTCTTGCGCTTCTCTTCGAAGGCCAGATCGAACTGGTGACGCTTCTCGTTGATCGATTCCTTGATCGCTTCGAGGGCGGTGGCGGCGGCGTCGTCGGCCGGACGGATGTCGAACCAGTGGTAACGGTCCAGATCGTCCAGGTATTCCTTGGTGATCTTGGCGCCCTTGGCCAGCTTCTTCGGACCGCCGTTGACGACCTGGTTGATCAGCATTTTTTCCAGACGCTGGAAGGCGTCGCCCTCCACGATACGCATCTGGTCGTTCAGGTCCAGGCGGAAACGCTTCAGTTCATCGTCGATGATCTGTTGCGCGCGCTTGTCGCGGACGATGCCTTCGCGGGTGAACACTTGCACGTCGATGACGGTGCCGATCATGCCCGATGGCACGCGCAGCGAGGTGTCTTTGACGTCCGAAGCCTTCTCGCCGAAGATCGCGCGCAGCAGCTTTTCTTCCGGGGTCAGCTGGGTTTCGCCTTTTGGCGTGACCTTGCCGACCAGCGTGTCGCCGGCTTGCACTTCGGCGCCGATGTAGACGATACCGGACTCATCCAGACGAGCCAGCTGGTTCTCGGCCAGGTTCGAGATGTCGCGGGTGATTTCTTCCGCGCCCAGTTTGGTATCGCGAGCAACAACGCTCAGTTCTTCGATGTGGATCGACGTGTAACGGTCGTCCTTGACGACGTTTTCCGAGATCAGGATCGAATCTTCGAAGTTCAGACCATTCCACGGCATAAACGCCACGGTCATGTTCTGGCCCAGAGCCAGCTCGCCCAAGTCGGTCGACGCGCCGTCGGCGATGACGTCGCCCTTGGCCAGATGGTCGCCCTTCTTGACGATGGCACGCTGGTGGATGTTGGTGTTCTGGTTCGAGCGCTGGTACTTGATGAGGTTGTAGATGTCCACCCCGACCTCGCCAGCGGCCGCCTCGGCGTCGTTCACGCGCACCACGATGCGCGTGGCGTCCACGTAGTCGACCAATCCGCCGCGGCGTGCCGTCACAACCGTACCCGAATCGATCGCGGCAACGCGTTCGATGCCAGTGCCGACAAAGGCCTTTTCGGGGCGCAGCACAGGCACCGCCTGGCGCTGCATGTTGGCACCCATCAGCGCGCGATTGGCGTCATCGTGTTCGAGGAAAGGCACCAGCGACGCGGCCACCGAGACGATCTGTGCCGGCGACACGTCCATGTACTGCACACGCGCGGCGCCCACCAAAATCGATTCGCCCTTCTCGCGCGCCGACACCAGCTCGTCGGTGAGCCGGCCCTGCCCATCCAGCGTGGCGTTGGCCTGGGCGATCACGTACTTGCCCTCCTCGATCGCCGACAGGTAGTCGATCTGCTTGGTCACCTTGCCGTCCACCACGCGGCGGTACGGCGTTTCGATGAAGCCGTAGTCGTTCAGGCGGGCGTACAGGGCCAGCGAATTGATGAGGCCGATGTTCGGACCTTCCGGGGTTTCGATCGGGCAGACGCGGCCGTAATGCGTGACATGCACGTCGCGCACCTCGAAGCCGGCACGCTCGCGCGTCAGGCCTCCC
>JBDSKP010000626.1:0-4238 GCA_039916925.1 Duganella sp. | reverse complement strand
CTCGAGGCGTTGGCGGCGGGGATCGACCGGCTCGCGAGCGAAATGCGGCTGGTGGCGGACCGCAGCGAGGACGTGGCGCTGGTGGCGGCGCTGGAGCGCTGCGGCGCCCGCTTCGCCTGGAGCTCGGCGCCGCGCGTGGTGACCAGCGCGCGCCGCGACGCCAGGGCCGGCGGCGGCTTCGGCGACACCCTGCTGCGCTACGCCGCCAGCGCCCGCGCCGCTCTGCCGTCCGATTTGCCGCTTTTGTTGAACACTTCACATACCGCCGCCTGATCGGGGCGTAGCATGGCTATATGAGAAGATCGCGCCCCCTGACCATCCTGTATTCCTTCCTGGCGGCACTGCTGGTGTTGCTGGTGGCGCTCGTCGTCTTCGGGTTGACGTTCGACTGGAACCGCGCCCGGCCCTACATCAACGACAAGGTGTCGCGGACGATAGGGCGGGAGTTCGCCATCCGCGGCGATCTGGACGTGCGCCTGCGCCGCGGCGATCCCGCCGAGCCCGGCTGGCGCCGCTACGTGCCGCGCCCCGAGATCAGCGCGCGGGACGTGTACGTCGCCAATCCGGCGTGGACCAGCACCGGTCCGCGACTGGCCAGCGCCGGCAACATCGTCGTCGCGCTGCACGCGCTGCCGCTGCTGCACAAACAGGTGGTGATCACCAATCTGGAACTCGACAAACCGCAGGTGGCGGCCCAGCGCCGCGCCGACGGCAGCAACACCTGGACCTTCAAGGACAACGGCCCGTCGAAGTGGCAGGTCGACATCCGGCGCCTGGCGTTCCGCGAGGGCAGCCTGCGCTATCTGGACGACGGCATCAAGCTCGATCTGCGCGCGACGGCGACCACCATCAACCCCGGTGACGGCGGCGGCAAGGATTACGGCATGCGCTTCGAACTGGGCGGGTCGTATCGCGGCGCCCCGGTCACCGGCGGCGGCAAGACCGGCGCCGTGCTGTCGCTGCGCGACGAACACGATATCTTCCCGATCCAGGCCGACGCCATGCTGGGCAAGAACAAGGTCGCCGTCGAGGGCACGCTGACCGATCCGCGCTCGCTGAAGGGCATCGACCTGAAGCTGTCGCTGGCCGGCGCCAGCATGGCCGACCTGTACCCGCTGACCGGCGTGCTGCTGCCGGAGACGCCGCCGTACGCCACCACCGGCCGCCTGGGCGGCAAGAAGGACGGCGCGGTGTGGAACTGGACCTACCGCGACTTCGGCGGCACCGTCGGCGCCAGCGACCTGCACGGCACGCTGAGCTACAGCCCCCGCAAGCCGCGTCCGCTGCTGACGGGCGCGCTGACGTCCAACCAGTTGCGGCTGGCCGACCTGGGACCGGCCATCGGCGCCGAGAGCAACGCCGACAAGGCCGCGCGCGACAAGCAACCCAACCAGCCGGCCGGCAAGGCCTTGCCGGTCGAGCAATTCAATACCGCCAAGTGGGACGCGCTCGACGCCGACGTCAAATTCACCGGCAAGAAGCTGGTGCGCACGCACGACATCCCGCTCGAGAACATCGAAACCCATATCCGCATGAAGAACAAGGTGCTGACCTTGACGCCGCTGAACTTCGGCATGGCCGGCGGCGACGTCACGTCCCATGTCACGCTCGACGGCGGCAAGCAGCCGATCCAGGCGCAGATCAAGATGGCCGCGCGCCACCTGCAGATCCGCCAGCTGTTCCCGAAACTGCAATCGATGCGGGCCAGCGTGGGCGAGGTCAACGGCGACACCGCGCTGGCCGGCACCGGCAACTCGGTGTCGGCGATGCTGGCCACCGCCAGCGGCGAGCTGGGCGCCACCGTCAGCGAGGGTTCGGTCAGCAAGTTCGTGCTGGAGGCTGCCGGCCTGAACATCGCCAACGCGGTATTCGTCAAGCTGTTCGGCGACAAGCAGGTGCAGCTCAACTGCGTGGCCAGCGACTTCGTCGTCGAAAAAGGCCGGGCGCAGACGCGCCGTTTCGTCGTCGACACGGACGAGGCCGTTATCGATGTCACCGGCACCGTCGACCTCGCCAGCGAGCATCTGAACCTGGACGTCAAGCCGAAGACCAAGGGCGTGCGCATCATCTCGCTGCGCACGCCGCTATACGCCCGCGGCACGTTCGCCAATCCGGACGTCGGAGTGGCCAAGGGGCCGCTGGCGCTCAAGGCGGGCGCGGCGGTGGCATTGGGCATCATCAATCCGCTGGCGGCCGTGGTGCCGCTGATTAACCCCGGCAATGTGGAGCCGGTCGATTGCGCCGCCGCGCTCAAGCAGGCGACCCAGGTGCGGCATGGCTCCAAGCCCGAACCTGTCAAAAATCGATAGGGGAAAAACACTGGAAGTTTGCGCTGGCGCAAAATGCGTTTGAAGAAACGCGGGCCGTCGGGGTTATGGGCCGCGTCGGCCTATTGGTCGAGGTTGTCGCTTGGTATGATAGGCGTAACCAAGGACCCTTGATGCTGTTTTCCGCAAAGAAACTTCCAGCCGCGTCGCGCTATCTGACAGGCGCGGGTCTGTCGCTGTTCGCGCTGGCGTTGCAGCTGGGCGTCGCGGCCATCGTCGGCACCCGGATTCCCTTTTTGCTGTTCATTCCATTGGTCGCGCTGGCGGCGGCGCTGCTGGGCAGCGGTCCGGCCGCCATCGTCCTGTCGACGGGCTTCCTGTACGGCTGCTCGATTTTTCTGCTGCCGGACAACTTCGGAGACTATCGCGACCAGCTGTCGCTGGGGCTGTTCGTCGTGGTCGGCGTCTTTTTTATCTATGTCGGCGGCAAGGTGCGCGCCGTGGCCGGCCGCGCGCTCGATGCCGAATTGGCGCTGCTCAACGAAAAGCTGGCCCACGAGCGCGCCGACGACGAGCGCCTGCGCCAGCTCTACCAGCAGGTGCGCAGCAGCGAGGAGCGCTACCGCAACCTGTTCGACTCGATGGACCAGGGCTTTTGCGTGATCGACGTGATCTTCAACGACGCCGGCGTGGCGGTCGACTACCGGGTGCTGGAGATGAATCCGGCCGGCATCGCGATCTACGGCCTGGGCGACGTCGTCGGCAAGACCATCAAACAGGTGGTGCCGCACATCGGCTCGTACTGGATCGACACCTACGCCCAGGTGGCGTTGACCGGGCGGCCGGTGCGCTTCGAGAACCAGGCGCAATCGAGCGGGCGCTGGTTCGAGGGTTACGCGACCCGGGTCGGCGGCGCCGACAGCCGCAAGGTGGCGCTGCTGTTCACCGACGTCAGCGTGCGCAAGGAGAACGAGGCGCGCCTGCGCCGGCTGGCGGCGGATCTGTCCGAGGCCGACCGCCGCAAGACCGAATTCCTGGCGGTGCTCGCGCACGAACTGCGCAATCCGCTGGCGCCGATCCGCAGCGGCCTCGATATCCTCAAATTGAGCGGCGGCGATGCGCGCGTGGTCGAACGCATGCGCGACATGATGGACCGGCAGGTCACGCACATGGTGCGGCTGGTCGACGACCTGCTCGACATCGCGCGCATCAACGGCGGCAAGATCGATCTGAAAAAGCAACGCGTGGCGCTGCAAACCATCATGTCGGCCGCGGTGGAGGCCAACGCGCCGCTGATCGAGAGCGCCCGCCATCGGCTGTATGTCGTCATGCCCGACGACGCCGTCGAGGTCACGGTCGATCCGACCCGCATGGTGCAGGTGCTGGGCAACCTGCTCAACAACGCGGCCAAGTACACGCCCGCCGGCGGCAGGATCGATCTGAGCGCGGTGCGCGACGGCGACCAGATCGTCATCTCGGTCGAGGACAATGGCGTCGGCATTCCGGAGGCGGCGCTGCCGTTCATCTTCGATATGTTCAACCAGGTCGGCCGGAACATGGACCTGTCCCACGGGGGGCTGGGGATCGGCCTGTCGCTGGTCCAGCGGCTGGTGGAGCTGCATGACGGCAGCATCGGCGTCACCAGCGGCGGCACGCGCGGCGGTGGCAGCACCTTCACCATCCGCTTGCCGCTGAGTGCGCCGTTACGGGCGGAGGCGCCGGCCGCCATCGGCGTGGCCGCGCCGCTGCGCAGCGACGGGTTCAAGATCCTGGTGGTGGACGACAACGCCGACGCCGCGCAGACCCTGGCCAGCCTGCTGGAGTTCAAGGGGCACAGCATCCGCGTGGCCAACGACGGCGTCGAGGCGCTGGAGGTGGTGGAGGATTGGATACCGGAGGTGGGCCTGATCGACATCGGCATGCCCAATTTGAACGGTTACGAGCTGGCGCGGGCGCTGCGGCAAAACCCGG
>JBDSKP010000625.1:0-3836 GCA_039916925.1 Duganella sp. | reverse complement strand
GATCACCGTCGAGCCCATGGCTTTGGCCAGCTGGATCGCCGTGACGCCGATGCCGCTCGAGCCGCCCTGGATCAGCAGCGTCTCGCCCTTTTGCAGGCGCCCGCGCTCGAACACATTGCTCCACACGGTGAAGAAGGTCTCGGGCAGCGACGCCGCCTCGGTCGTGCTCCAGCCGCGCGGCGCCGGCAGGCATTGCGCGACCGGGGCCACGCAATATTCCGCATAGCCACCGCCCGCCACCAGCGCGCACACCAGGCTGCCGACCGCGAAACCGGCTTCGGCCATGGCCGCCTCGTCGCCACCCAACACCTCGCCGGCCACTTCCAGGCCGGGCAGATCGGAGGCGCCGGGCGGCGGCGCGTAATTGCCCATGCGCTGGAACACGTCGGGACGGTTGACGCCGGCCGCATGGACCTTGATCAGCACCTCGCCGGCCTTCACGACGGGCATCGGACGCTCGCACAGTTTAAGCACATCGGCGGGGCCGGGCTGGGTGATTTCAATCGCGCGCATGGGCACCTCCAGACAAAACGGCGATTGTACGCGAGACGCTCCGGCGGCGCAGGCCGCAAGAGCGATCCAAACCTACTCGCCGCCGGTGCGCGACTTCGTTGGCAGCGGCGTGTTCGGCTTCCACGCGGCCGACAACGCCTGTCCTTCCTCGATCTGCTCCTGCGTCATGTGCTTGACCACCGCCGAACGCTACTCGGCCGCCGTCGCCGCCCCCTTGGCCGCCGCCAGGTTCCATAACATATAGGCGATCACGTTGTCCTGCGGCATGCCGCCCATGTGGTAGCGGTACATCAGCCCCATCACCTGCTGCGCGTCCGCGTGCCCCTGCTCGGCCGCCTTGCGGAACCAGCCGACCGCCTGCTTGTGGTCCTGGATCACCGCGTTGCCCGTGTAATACATGGCGCCGACCACGTATTGCGCGTCGGCCTTGCCCTGCAGCGCCGCCTTGCGGTGCCAGGCCAGCGCCTGCTTGTAGTCCTGCTGGACGCCACGGCCCATGTAGTACATCAGCCCCAGCAGATGCTGGGCGTCGGCGTTGCCGGCCTTGGCCAGCGGCGCGATCTCCTTCAAGGCGAGCGCGTAGTGCTTGTTGTTGTAGGCGGTGGCGCCTTCGGCGAATCCGGCCATCGCGCTCTGCTGCAGAGCCAGTGCGAGACCTATCGCTAAGATGAATTTTTTCATGTCGCGGGTGCGTTTATTTGGTTTTATTTCCAACTTACCTTGCCGAGGCCGTCAACGGTGACGTTGCGGTTCAGCGGCTTGCCATACACAATGACCGATCCGAGGCCGCTCAGGTTCAACGTCGCGCTGGTCTTGGCGTGGACGGTGGCGTTGCCCAGGCCGCTGAGCTCGACATTGACCGACTCCGCCTGGAACTGCTGCGCGTTCAACCCGCCCAGGCCGCCCAGGGTCGCCTTGAGCAGCTTGCTGCGCCCGCCCAAGGTGATGTAGCCGGCGCCGCGCAGGTCCAGCTCGACCACGTCGTTCTCGCTGACCCAAAGATTCATCTTGCCGACCCCGCCCAGATTGGCCTTGAGCACCTTGTAGTCGACGTTCGCCTTCATGCTGCCGGCGCCGTCCATCGTCAGCTCCAGTTCGTCTCCGCCGAAGCCGCTGATGTCGGTCGTGCCGACGCCCTCGCACACCACCTGCCGCAAACTCGGCAGCACGAGCTCGGCGCGCGCGCCCGCGCGCCCGAGCTTGACGCCACGGCCGTCGTCGGTCTCCAGGTACAGGGTGTCGCCCGTTTGCGACGAGGTCAGCTTTGCCAGGTCGCGCCGGTCGCCGGTGATCCTCAGCGACGGCGTCTCGCCCTGGCGCAGCTTGACGTCGATCACTCCGTCGAGCTTGACCCGCACCACGCGCGCGTCGATCGCCACGACGCGCGTTTCGCCGCCCTCCTCGGCCGCGCCGGCGCGGGAAAACAGCGCACAGCACGCGGCACACAGCAGCCCAAACCGCAAAAGCTTCGTCATCATTTCTATCCTCTGATATTTCTGGCAAGCCATGGTGGTAAATATAGCAACAATTTCGACGGCCACCCTTGATGTATGTGAGCACTATAGCAACCGCCCGCGCGGCGGCGCCCCGGATTGCGACGAACTGCACAAAACGGCGACCGGGCGACAAAAAACGCGGATGGGCGCGCGGCGCGGCGGGCCTCTTAATGCTCAGGCCGGCAGGCGGATGGTGGCGTTCAGGCCACCTTCGGGGTGGTTTTCCAGCAGCAGCTGGCCGCCATGGGCCTCGATGATGCTGCGCGCGATGCCCAGCCCCAGCCCCATGCCGCCGTCGTTCTTGCCGCGGCCGTGCTCGAGCCGCACATACGGCTCGAACAGGCTGGCGAACGCCTCCTCCGGCACGCCCGGGCCGTGGTCGCGCACCGCGATCGCCACCGCGCCCGGGTCGCCGCGCACGTCGATCTCGGCGCGGTCGCCGTAGAACAGCGCGTTGTCGAGCAGGTTGCCGATGGCCCGCTTCAGCGCCAGCGGCTTGGCGCGCACCGACAGGCCGCTGTCGCGATACCCGACCTCGTGCCCGGCCAGCCGCGCGCTGCGCACCAGGCGCCCGAGCAAGGCGTCCAGTTTGACCTCGGCCGGGTTCTCGTGGATGTCGCTGTCCTTGACGCACTGCAGCGCGCCCTTGACCATCATGTCCAATTCGTCGAGGTCCTCCTCGAACTCGTTGCGCAGGGCCTCGTCGTCGAGCAGTTCGGAGCGCAGCTTGAGGCGCGTGATCGGCGTGCGCAGGTCGTGCGAGATCGAGATGAACAAGCGGTCGCGGTCCTCGATGTAGCGCTGGATGCGCTCGCGCATGGCGCTGAAGGCGCGCGCGGTGTTGACGAATTCGCGGCTGCCCCCTTCCGGCAGCGGCAGCGGCGGCGCGCGGTCGTCCTGGCCGTTGCCGAAGGCGGCGGCGGCCTCCGACAGCGCCGCCAGCGGACGCGTGATCCAGCGCACCACCAACAGGCACAGCACCAGCACCGCCGCCAGCGACAGCCCTTGCAGCGCCAGGCGGTCCCACGACAGCGGATCGTTACCGCTCAGGAAGTACGGGTTGGGCATCAACGCCGCCATGTACAGCCAGTTGCCCGGTTCGATCTCGGTCTGGATCACCAGGATGGGCGCGGGGTCCGGCTGCGGCAGCAGGATGTGCTGCACCCAGGCGTCCGGCAGGTCGCCCAGACGCACGCCGTTTTCCGACACCACCAGTTGCTCGGGCCAGGCGAACGCCAGGTGGAAGTCGGGCGAATGCGGCAGGTCGCTTTTCAGCGTGGCGCCGACGGTGTCGATGACGCTGCGCGCCAGCGGATGTTCGGCGATGCGCGCGACCGGCACGTAGGCGCGGTTGAGATTGACGAAAAAGCGCGTGCCGCCCATCTCGCGCAGCTGCTGGATCAGCAGCAGCCGGTAGTTGGCCGGCAGGCTGCGGAAGAAGCGGATCGCGCCGGAGGCGCTGTGCGCCATGTACTGCGACGCCGATTGCGCCTCCACCTGGGCCTTGGCGCGCGACTGGCTGGCCCAGATGACGCTGGCGGTGAGCTGCGTCACCAGCAGGCCGGCCACCATCACCAGGGTCAATCGCCCCAGCAGCGATCGCGGCAGCAGCCGCGGCAGGCGTCTACGCATGCGAGACGCTGACGTCGGCCGAGAACACATAACCGGCGCCGCGCACCGTCTTGATCAGGGCCGGCTGCTTGCCGTCGTCGTTGAGCCGCAGGCGCAGACGGCTGATCTGGACGTCGAGCGAGCGGTCAAGCGGGCCGGCGTCGCGCCCGCGCGTCTCCTCGCACAACACGCCGCGGTCGAGGATCACGCCCGGAT
>JBDSKP010000624.1:0-2083 GCA_039916925.1 Duganella sp. | reverse complement strand
GCTGGCCACGCCGGCGGCGGTCAGCTCCGACACGGTGATCGCGCCGGCGCGGCAGATCACCACGTCGGCCGCGCTGTAGGCGGCGGCCATGTCGTCGATGAAGTCGACCACGTTGGCTTGCACGCCGGCCTGCGCGTACGACGCGCGCAACGCGTCGATATTCTTCTTGCCCGACTGGTGCGTCACCAGCGGACGCTGCTCGGCCGGGATCAGCGCCAGCGCCGCCGGCAGGTTGTCGTTGAGCGCCTTCGCGCCCAGGCTGCCGCCGACGACCAGTATCCGCAGCGGACCTTCGCGGCCGGCGAACCTCTGCGCCGGCGAGGCCATGTCCAGGATCTCCTTGCGCACCGGATTACCGGTGACCACGGCCTTGCCGGCGGCCTTGCCGAAATCGGCCGGGAAGCCGAAGCACACCTGGTCCGCGAACGGCACCAGCGTCTTGTTCGACAACAGCAGCGCCGCGTCGGCGTTGACCAGCGCCAGCGGTACGCCGCCCATGCGCGCCATCAGGCCGCCCGGCACCGTCACGTAACCGCCCATGCCCAGCACCACGTCCGGCTTGCGGCTGCCGATGTAGCCGCGACAGGCGATGAAGGCCTTGACCATCTTCAGCGCGCCGCCGAGCGTATGCGTCAAGCCCTTGCCGCGCATGCCGGTGAAGTCGATGCTGTCCATCGCGATGCCGTGCTTGGGCACCAGTTCCTGCTCCATGCCGGCGGACGTACCCAGCCAGGTCACGTCCCAGCCGCGCGCGCGCATCGTCTGCGCGATCGCCAGGCCGGGGAAAATGTGACCGCCGGTGCCGGCCGCCATGATCATCAGTTTTTTCATAGTCTGCCACCCCGCATCAGGACCCGGTTCTCGTAGTCGATCCGGAGCAGGATCGCGAGTCCGACACAGTTAATCACAACACCCGTGCCGCCATAGCTCATCAACGGCAACGTCAGGCCCTTGGTCGGCAGCAGGCCGAGGTTCACGCCCATGTTGATAAACGTCTGCACGCCGATCCAGATGCCGATACCCTTGGCGGTCAGACCGGCGAAGGTCTGGTCGATGGCGATGGCCTGGCGGCCGATGTCGAAGGCGCGCTTGATAATCCAGTAGAACAGCGCGATCACCACCAGCACGCCGATCAGGCCCAGTTCCTCGCCGATCACCGCCAGCAGGAAGTCGGTATGCGCCTCCGGCAGGTAGTGCAGCTTCTCGACGCTGCCGCCCAGGCCCACGCCGAAGATTTCGCCGCGGCCGAACGCAATCAGCGAATGGGTCAGCTGATAAGCCTTGTTCAGGGCATTGTCCTCTTCCCACGGATTGAGGTAGGCGAAGTAGCGCTCGCGCCGGAACTTCGACAGCGCGATGATCGAGACGAAGATCACCACCAGCACCGCGCCGATGCCGCCGAACCAGATGGCGTTGATCCCGCCCAGGAACAGGATGCCCATGGCGATGCAAACGATCACGCCGAACGCGCCCAGGTCCGGCTCCAGCAGCAGCAACAGGCCGACAAAGCCGACCGCCGCCGCCATTGGCATGAAGCCCTTGGTCAGCTTGTGCATGTACTGCTGCTTGCGCACCGTGTAGTCGGCCGCGTACAACACCGCCACCACCTTCATCAGCTCCGACGGCTGGACGTTGAACACCTTCAGCGACAGCCAGCGGCGGCCGCCGTTGACGACCACGCCCAGTCCGGGGATGAGCACCATCACCAGCAGCACCAGGGTGCCGATGAACAGATACGGCGCCGCCTTCTGCAGGTCCGCGACGCGCGTGCGGAAAACGAACAGGCCGACCACCAGCGATATGGCGATGAACATCGCCTGGCGCTGCAGGAAGTAAGTGTTCTGCCAGCGGATGTAGTTGGCGAACTTCGGCGAGTCGGGCAGCGAGATCGACGCCGAATACACCATCACCATCCCCAACAGCATCAGCAACAAGGTGACCCAGACCAGCGGCTGGTCGTACTCCATCATCTTCGACTGGCGCGCGCGGCTGTCTAACGACGGTACCGTCGATTTCGCGCCAAAACGGAACGGCAGCTGGAGCGCCATCAGATCTCCTGTCCGTTGTCGAGGGCGATATCGCG
>JBDSKP010000623.1:0-6751 GCA_039916925.1 Duganella sp. | reverse complement strand
ACATGGTCGACGGCCAGATGTCGAACGACTCCGAACGGCGCATCGTCATCGGCGGCACCGAGATGCTGCCGGCCGGGATATTCGACCCCGCCATCGCCTACGCCGCGCTGGGCCACCTGCATCTGGCGCAGGCGGTGGGCAAACAGGACCACATCCGCTACTGCGGCAGCCCGATACCGCTGTCGTTCGCGGAGGTCGGCTACACGCACCAGATCCTGCGCATCGACATCGACGGCGCACAGGTAAGCGCGATCACGCCGATCCACGTGCCGCGCGCGGTGCAGCTGCTGCGCGTTCCCGCCAGGCCGGCGCCGCTGGCGCAGGTGCTGGAGGAACTGGCGGCGCTGGACGTGGCGGACGCCCCGGCCGACCAGCAACCGTTCCTGGAGGTGCGCGTACGGCTCGACGCGCCGGAGCCCGGCCTGCGCGCGCGCATCGAAGCCGCGCTGGAGGGTAAGCCGGTGCGGCTGGCGAAGATCGAAACCTCCAGCGCCGCGCGCGCGTCCTCCATCGACAGCGAAATGATGACGCTCGACCGCCTGGAGCAGCTCAAGCCGGACGACATCTTCCGCCAGCTTTATCAGCAGCGCTTCGGCAGCGACGCCCCCGCCGAACAACTGAGCGCGTTCGCGGAGTTGATGCTGCCATGAGAATCCTGAAGATCGGCGGTAAGAACCTGGCCTCGCTGGCCGGCGAATTCGGCGTGGACTTCGAGCGGGAGCCGCTGGCCTCGACCGGACTGTTCGCCATCAGCGGCCCGACCGGCGCCGGCAAGAGCACCCTGCTCGACGCGCTGTGCCTGGCCTTGTACGACGCCACCCCGCGCCTGCTCAAGGTCGCCGGCCGCAACTACCTGACCGACGTCGGCGCCGAAACCGTCTCCACCCAGGACACGCGCACGCTGCTGCGCCGGGGCACCGCCGAGGGCTACGCGGAGGTCGATTTCGTCGGCAACGACGGCGCCGCCTACCGCGCGCGCTGGAGCGTGCGGCGCTCGCGCACCAAGGCGGAAGGCGCGTTGCAGCCGACGGCGATGAGCTTGCACCTGCTGCCGGCGCTGCAGCCGATCGGCGGCACCAAGACCGAGGTGAAGGCGGAAATCGAAAAGCGCATCGGCCTGTCGTTCGAGCAGTTCACGCGCGCCGTGCTGCTGGCGCAAAACGAATTCTCGGCCTTCCTCAAATCCGAAGACAACGAACGCGGCGAACTGCTCGAGACGCTGACCGGCAGCACCATCTACACCGAGATCTCGATGCGCGCCTTCGAACGCGCCAAGCTGGAACAGCTGGCGCTGCAAAAGCTGAACGCGCGCCTGGCCGACCAGAAGCCGCTCGGTGGCGAGCAGCGCGGCGAGCTGGAAGCGCAAGGCGCGGCCGCCGGCGAAGCGCTGCGGGCGCTGGACCAGCGCAAGGCGGCGCTGGAGCAGGAACTACGCTGGCACAAACAGGCCGAAAAGCTGAAGGATGACGAACTGGCCGCGCGTCGAGCCTGCGAGCTGGCCGCCGCCGACGTGCTGGCGGCCGCGCCGCGGCGCGCGGCCCTCGCCCGCATCCTCGCGGTGCAGCCGGCGCGCGCGCTGGCCGACGACATCCGCCGCATCGACGCCGACATCGCCGCCACGCAGGCCGGCATCGCCGCCGGCACCCAGGCGGCGGCCGACGCCGCGCTGGAACTGGAACGTGCCGGCGCCGCGCACACGCAGGCGGCCGCGCAACTGCTGGAGGCGGAGAACGCCCAGCGCGCCGCCGCGCCACTGCTCGACCAGGCCAAGGCGCTGGACGCGCGCATCGACGCCATGCTGCCGGCCTACCGCCAGGCGTCCGCCGCCTGCGAAAAGGCCGACCACGCCGACGCCGCCGCCAAGGCGGCGACGCAGTCCAAGCAGGACGAGCGCCAGCGCCTGGACGCGCAGCACGCGGCCGGCGTCACCTGGCTGGGCCAGCACAAGCAATGGCAAACCCTGGCGCAATCGTGGGAGCGCTGGGACGTGCTGTTCGCGCAGGCCGGACAGGCCGCGTCGCAGGCGGAAAAACTGGGCAACGCCGCCGCCCGCGTCCAACGCAGCGCCAAGGCCCATCGCGACGAGGAGGCCGACGCCAGCGCCAAACTGGCCACCTCCAGCGCCGTGCTGCAAACGCTGGAGGCGCGGCGCCAGGACGCGGCGCGGGCGTTGGCCGCGTTCTCCGCCGAGCAGCTGCAGGCGACGCGCAGCGGCTGGGAACAGCGCCGCGACCTGCTGGCCGGCGCCGAAAAGATCTGGATCGAGCTGGAAGCGCACCAGCAGCGCGGGGCGCGCATCGCGGCGCAGTCGTCGCAGCAGCGGCAGGCGATGGAAACGGCCGAGAAACAGCTGGCGGCGGCGCGGCAGGAGAACATCGCCATCCTGGCCGCCTTCTCGCAGGCCGAACGCTCGCTGAAACTGGCGGAGGCGGCGTGCGCCGAGAACGTCGAATCGCTGCGGGCCTCGCTCGAAGACGACACGCCTTGTCCGGTGTGCGGCGCGCGCGAACATCCGTACCGCCATAACGACGGACCGCTGCAGGCGATGCTCGGCGGGCTGCAGGCCGAGGTCTCGCGCTGCCGCCAGCAGATGGAGGCCAACGTCAATCAGCAGGCGGCGCAGCGCGCGACCGTCCAGGCCAGCCTGGAACAGCTGCAACTGCTGGCCACCGAAGGACGCGGCCTGCAGCAGGCGCTGGAGAAAACGGCCGCCGCGTGGAACGCCCACCCGCTGGTGGCCGGCGACGACGGCACGCCGACGGAGCTGCCGCCGGAACCCGAGCGCACCGACTGGTTCGCGGCCGCACTGGAGGCGGCGCGCGCGGCGCTGCGAGCGGCCGAGCAACAGGAACGCGCGCTGCACGCCGCCCGCAACGCCCGCGACCAGGCGCAATCGGCATGGGATGTGGCGTCGGCGGAACACGCGCGGTTGCAAGGCGTGGCATCCGGCGCGCAAACCGCCCTGGCGCTGGCCAACACCGAATACAAGGCGCTGGAGGACCAACGCATCGAGGTGGCGCTGACGCTCGGCGCATTGTTGTCCGACCTGGACGCGGCCTTCAGCGGCGGCGATATCCCGAGCGACGAATGGAAGGACGACTGGAAAACCGGCCCGGCCCGGTTCCACGCGGCGCGCCAGGCCGAAAGCAAACAATGGCTGGCGCAGCGCGCCGCCCACGACGAGCGCAAGGCGGCGCTGTCCACCATCGACGTCGAATTAAAAGCCCTGAACGACGCCTTGGCCAGGACCGGCCACGACGCCCTCGCCGCCCGTGAGGCCTGGAACGCCGCCGACGCCGCGCTGCGCGCCATGCGGCAGCAACGCATGGACCTGTGGGACGGCAAGCCGGTGCGCGAGGTCGAACAGGCGCTCAGCGACGCCATCGACGCCGCCAGGTCGCAGCTATCCGCGCGCCAGCGGGCGGTGGAACACGCCGCGCAAGCGAGGACGCGCCAGGACGAGGCGCTGGCGCAGGCCGGCCATCGCCTGGCCGCGTTGCGCGCGTCCGCCGCGGCGGCGGCCGGCGCCCTGGCGGACTGGCTGGCCGCGTTTCAGCAGCGCCAGCCCGAAGCCGATCTGCGCGATCTCGAACAACTGCACGCGCTGCTCGCCCACACCGCCGACGATATCGACGCCCGGCGCCACGCGCTGCAAGTGATCGACCGCGCGGCCGACAACGCGGCCACCGTGCTGCAGGAACGCCAGCGCCAGCGCGAACAGCATCGCTTGTCCGCGCCGCCAGGCAGTTTGGCGGCTTCGGCGACGGAGGAAGATCCCTCCGGCGCGCCCGTTTCCCCGCTCGCCACCCTCGCCTCCGCCCTCAATGAGCTGATGGCCGAACGCAAGGCGGCGCACGACAACGCGACCGCCCTGCAACTGGCGCTGGCGCAGGACGACGCCAAACGCCGGCAATCGCAGGCGATGCTGGCGGAGATAGAAAAGCAAGAGGCGATCGAGCAGCGCTGGTCGCGCATGAGCGATTTGATCGGCTCTGCCGACGGCAAGAAGTTCCGCAACTACGCGCAGCAGTTCACGCTCGACGTGCTGCTCGGCTACGCCAACGCGCACCTGAACCACCTCGCGCGGCGCTATCAGCTCGAACGGATCAACAATCCGGCCAGCCCGTCGCTGGCGCTGCTGGTGCGCGATCAGGACATGGGCGGCGAAATGCGCTCCGTGCACTCGCTGTCCGGCGGCGAATCGTTCCTGGTGTCGCTGGCGCTGGCGCTGGGACTGGCCTCGCTGTCGTCGAACCGGGTGCGGGTCGAATCGCTGTTCATCGACGAGGGCTTCGGCAGCCTGGATGCGGAAACGCTGCGCGTCGCCATGGATGCGCTGGACGGCTTGCAGGCCATGGGCCGCAAGGTCGGCGTCATCTCCCACGTGCAGGAGATGACGGAGCGGATCGCCACCAAGATTTTGGTGCGGCCGTCCGCCGGCGGCCGCAGCACGATCAGCGTGATGTGAGTATCATCGCTTGGGTGGTTCCTCCCGCTCCAGCTTCAATAAATCCCAACCCAACTCGCGCCGGATCTGTTTCGGGTCCGGCGGCGGGCGCCGTTCTTCGATCTGTGTCCGCAACCACTGACGTACAGCCTCTTTGCTCGGTTGCTTCCTGTCTTCCATGGCCTTTGCCTCTTGATGGAATGATCCCTGGTGAGACCATAACGCCGCCGCGCCAGCCAGTGTTGACGGCGAATTTGCAACCAATTGCGACAAATTTGCTATCATGAATGCATCAGTCAGGAAGCGACCATCATGAGCATTGGCGCCATATCAACCAGCTCCGCGATCCACCCGCCCGGGCGCGCAGCGCCGCAGGCCGGGCAGGACGCGTCCGCGCCCAATGCCGCCTGCACCGGCGGCGCCACCACCACCACCACCACCACCCTGACGCCGGAAGCGCTCAAACTGATCGACGAGCTCAAAGCGCGCGACGCCGAAGTGCGCCAGCACGAGCAGGCGCCTATGGCGGCCGCCGGCGGGTTGGCGGTATCCGGCGCCTCCTTCACCTATCAGCGCGGCCCCAACGGCGTCAACTACGCCATCGGCGGCGAAGTCCAGATCGACACGTCGCCCGGCGCCACGCCCGAGGAAACCATCGCCCGCGCCGGCACGATCCAGGCGGCGGCGCTGGCGCCGGCCAGCCCGTCCGGCGCCGACCGCTCGGTGGCGGCCCAGGCGCAACAAATGGAAACCCAGGCCCGCGCCGAACTGGCGCAGCAATCGCAGGAGGCGACGGGCGCCAACCAGCAGCAAAACGCGACGGGAACATCGGAGCGCGTACGCCGCGCCTATGGCGTCGAGCCGGCGCCCGGGCCGACGCTGAGCGTCCAGGCATAGGCGCGCGGAGCGGATGCTAAAATCGCGCCTTTGCCTCTCGCCCACGGATCAATCATGTTAAAAGCACCACGCACCCTGACCTTCAAATGCGCCAAGTGCGCCAAAGCGGTGCAAGTCCGCCTGCAAAAAGTATCGGCCTGCTCGCACATCCAGCCGTACCTGGGCATATGCGCCTGCGGCGAGGTAAAGCACCACGCGATCGGCCAAAAAGACGCCGTGGCGTCCTACCTGGCCGCCCCCGAGGGCTGGACCCACCACCACTAATAAATAAGGTAAAGAAGGAGTTCTTCTAAACCACGTAGGGCGGATTAGCGCAGCGTAATCCGCCAAGCTCCGCCACCGGCCCCAAAAAGATACATTTAAAGCAGGCCCTCAAGTTTTCCGCACCGCGACCGTTATATAAGTATTACCAAACGGAAACTGCCATGTCCACTCTCTCCGCACTCGGCGCCCGTGCTTTGCCGGCGTCCTACCCTGCCGCCACCACGCAAAACGACGGCAAGACCACCGGCGCGCCCGCCACGCACAAGAGCGGCAGCGCGGCTTCCTCGCCGCTTTCCCTGTCCAGCGACGCGCTGGACATGCAAAAACGTGTCGCCTCGCTCGGCGGCGCCACCGTCGATTTCGCCGAAGACCTGATGAACAGCTTCACGCAGGCCCTGTTCGGCGACGGCGCCAAAGGCGCGACCATCGACTTCGACTCGGCCAGCCTGGAGACCTCGTCCAGCTACGCGCTGGGCGTGCAACAGAGCTCCGGGCCGAACGGCACCAGCTCGTCGGCGGCCTTCAGCCTGACCGACAGCTCGCACTTCCTCGGCAAAGGCACGATCACCACCGCCGACGGCCGCAAGTTCGATTTCGAGGTCGAAATCCAGTACGACTACCAGCTCGACGCCGCCGCCAGCCAAACCACCGGCGCGGCGCCGGCGTCCGACCGGATGAACAACCGGGCCGGCGAAAAAGCCAACGGCAACGGCCACGACAAGACCGGCGACCAGCCGCAAACCATCGACCTGCCGACCGTGCAGCTGCCGAACATCGACTTCGCCGGCACCCTGGCCGACCTGTTCCAGCTGATCGGCCGCGATCTGCACACGGCGCTGTCCACCGGCGGCGATAACGGCGGCCAAAACGGCGGCGACGTCGACCGCAACACGCTGCGCAGCCTCTCGCTGCGGCTGCTCAACCTGGTCGACAGCAAGGACGCCAACACCTACACCGCGCCGACCCAGGCCGACCAGGCCAAATCGGCCGCGGCGTACGGCGACCAGGCCGGCGCGGCCGACAAGGTGACCGGCGGGCCGTCCGGCGCCGTCGATCCGCAGGCCGAAGGCGCCAATTCGGCCGCCGCGCCGGCCGCCGCCACCATCGCCGCCGATGACGGCAAAGGCGCCGCGACCGCCGCGA
>JBDSKP010000622.1:0-3610 GCA_039916925.1 Duganella sp. | reverse complement strand
GCGGATCATGTGTATTTGATGCAGAGCGGGAGAGTCGTGCTGTCGCAGCCGGCGGGAGAAATCAGCCTGGATCGGGTGAGCGATTTGTACTTCGCGCGTTGACCGCTATATGTTATGCGCCGTCGGCTGCTCATACATGGCGGATTACGCTACGCTAATCCGCCCTACGTGTTTACCGTGGTTGCGTGTTTTAGATTTTTCATTGGCTTGTAGCCCTGATACGCGCCGAAAAATCCTCGGCCTTGCCGGCGGCGCGCGCCCGCTCGGTGATATGCGCCTTGCGCTGCAACGCCTCGAAATCCGCCCCACCGGCGAGCGCGCCGATGTCGTACAAATACCGGTCCAGATACCCCGACGCCAGCAACCTCCAGTCCATCGGCAGCCCCGGATCGATGCGGCGTGCCATCTCGAAAATGATGGTGGTGCAGTTGGCCGTCAGCGTGTTGTAGAAGCGCGGCTCGCGCTTGAGCCGCGCTCCCTCGTCCAGATACGCCAAAAACAACGAGCGCATCCGCTCCGGCGCGATCTTCAACCGGTACAGATACATATCCTCGCCACGCACGTTGGTGCGTACCCGCAGGATATCGCGTTCGTCGGCGGCGATCAGCACCGTCTCGAAACCTTTGAAGAACCCGGCGACCGCGTCGAAGCTCTCTCCGCGCTGCTTGCGGATCTCGATCGAAAACACCAGATAGCGGCCATCGGCGAAACCGAACGACACCAGCGTATGCGCGATCGCGGGCCCCATCCAGTACGACATCGCCACATCGACCGACCGCAGTCGATCCAGATCGTAGCTGCGCGCTTCCCATCGCTGGGTGTAGTCGGTATCGCCGCGCCAGTCGAAATCGCGCACCTGGTCCAGCGTGACCACGCTGCCTTGCACCTGGCCCGTGACCATGCGCGACACGTCGTCGGCCCACACCCGGTTATGGGTCGGCCGCAGCGTGCCCCACCAGGCCATTAGCGCGACCATCGCCGCCAGCCACGGCAACGCCATGCGCGCATCGCGCCGGCGCCACCACAGCGCCAGCGTGACGACGGAGCCGACACTCCACGCCACCACGGCCGGCAGCCGCAGCGCGGGCAGCTGAAACCATAGCGCCATGCCGCCCCAGGCGGCCAATATCGCCAGCAGGATCGACGCCAGCGCCCGGACCGCGACAATCGGAGTATTTTTATTCATGCCCGATTATATGGGCGCACGCGTCAATCCTCGCGTTCGTCTTTGCCGGTGCCGCATCCGATCTGGACGCATATGATTTTTACTGCAATACTCAATACCATGCCGATTATTCCGATAAGCTCCAACATGGCGGTTCCATAAATGAAGAAGAGACGCTTCACTCTAACGGCCCGGCGCCGTTCAAGCCAATATCAAATACGGCGGCCATCTATCTCGAAACGGCATACACGGTGATATCGCTCAAACAGTTCAAGTACTTCGTTGAAATCGTCGAGGCCGGAAGCTATTCGCGCGCGGCCGAAAAACTCTACGTCGCGCAGTCGGCGCTGAGCCGCCAGATCAAGGAGTTGGAAGACGAGTTGCAAACGCAACTGCTGACGCGCGACTCGCGCCACATCGAACTCACGCCGGCCGGCCAATTGTTCTTCGAACGCGGCAAACGCATCCTCGACGACATCGACGACACGGTGGTGCAGGCGCGCCAGGTCGGACTCGGCGCGCGCGGCGTGATCCGGCTACAGCATTCGAGCTCGGTGATCCTGACCCCGGCCCTGTCCGGCGTCATCGGCCGGCTGCTCGAACGCTTCCCCGGCGTGACGCTGGAGGTATCGATGGCGCCGTCGGAAAACCAGACCCTCGACATCGAGGAAGGGCGCGCCGACATCGGCCTGATCCGCCTGCCGACGCTGCGCAAATATCCCCACATCCACGTGCGCGAGGTCTCGACCGAGCGGCTGATGGTGGCCGTGTCGCGGCACTCGCCGCTGGCCGCGCTCGACAACGTCGAACTGGCCAGCCTGAGCCAGGAAAAGTTCATCTCGATCCCGCACAAGGACCGGGGCGGCCTGAGCTATCTGGTCGCCAACCTGTGCCTGGAGCAGGGTTTCTTTCCGATACCGGCGCGGGCGCTGTCGCGCAAATCGTCGCAGCTGAGTTTGATCGAGGCCGGCCTGGGCATCGCCATCGTCCCGGAATGCATGCGATTGATGGCGCCGGCCGGCGTGCGTTTCGTCCCGCTGGCAAACGGCAAGCGACTCACCGCCGTCGGCCTGGTCTGCCTGCGCGAAGCCGATCCGCTGGTGGCCGGGTTCGCCGACGCCTTCCTCGACCTGGTGAAAACCGATAGTTGTAAGGATTTGTGAACCGGGCGACTGTCGAACCCGGTGTATGGCACACTGGCATTATGCCAACAGTAAATGAGGGACAGCATGGGTGCCGGGCCGGACGACAAAGACATCATAGACGTACAGCCGGAAGACGTGCACGTGCAGGAGACGCCGCGGCGCCGCGCCAGCGACCACGAGCGCCGCGCGCAGCGTCCCGAGGTCGGCACGCCACGCTATCTCGATCCGGGCGACAACGTCTTCAGCCTGTGGGGACGGGTCATCATGGCGCGCTACCGCCGCGTGGCCGCCTCGGTCACGCGACACATCATTCAACGGCCGCTGCACATCGGCGTGTCGGCGCGGATTTTCCACCCGGAAGCGGGCGCGAAGGGTCTGCGCAGCAAGAATCTGCAATACCTGGAGGAATCGATCGCGCAATGGGTCATGTCGCGCGACGTGCTGGTGTTCATGATCCCGACCGTCAACACCGACGGCCTGCTGCACCCGTCCAACATCCGCCTGCGCGACTACGCGCGCCACCTCGACGGCCTCGTGTTGCAGGGCGGCGCCGACGTCTCGCCGCAAAGCTATTCGGAAACGCCGACCCGGCCCGAATGGAGCGGCGACCGCGCGCGCGACATGTACGAGCTGGAACTGCTGCACGAATTCGTCGAGGCCGGCAAGCCGGTGCTGGGTATTTGCCGGGGCTGCCAACTGATCAATGTCGCGTTCGGCGGCACCTTGTACCAGGACATCGCCTCGGACGTGCCCGATTCGTTGGCGCACGTCAACGACGAGTACGACCGCAACCGGCATGAGATCAGCTTCCCGGCGGGGTCGTCGTTGAGCAAGCTGTTCAAGGGGCATCCGACCGGGCTGGTCAACTCAATCCACCATCAGGCCGTCAAAACGCTGGGCCGCGACATGGGGGTGGAGGCGCTGTCGGTGCCGGACAACATGGTCGAGGCGATCCGCTACCGCAAGGCGCCGTTCGTGATGGGTTTGCAGTGGCACCCGGAATTCCACAGCGCCGGCGGCGTCGAGCTGCTCGACTGCACGGCTATTCTGGATAGTTTCCTGCGCGTGGCGCGCGAAACGCGGTTCTGATTTATCGGCCAGTATCGGCGAGGGTCAAGTCTAACATTGCGACACGACCACATCTCATCGGCGAGAGTATCGACGGGGGTCAAGTCTAACATTTCGACACGAGCACATCTACGAGCTATCCTCGCCGCTTCGCTAGCAATTCGACTTTTCATCGTTCCCTCAGATATCGGGAACAGCCAAGCCTGATGCCGATTGTGCCACGCATCCTACT
>JBDSKP010000621.1:0-3571 GCA_039916925.1 Duganella sp. | reverse complement strand
GATGATCGACGCCTCGCACGCCAACAGCTCGAAAAAGCCGGAGAACCAGGTGCCGGTGTGCGCCGACATCGCCCGCCAGGTCGCCGGCGGCGACAGCCGCATCGTCGGCGTGATGGTCGAGTCGCACCTGGTGGCCGGCCGCCAGGACCTGGTGCCGGGCAAGGAACTGACCTACGGCCAGTCGGTGACCGACGGCTGCATCGATTGGGACAGCAGCGTGCAGGTGCTGCAAGGCCTGGCCGCCGCCGTGCGCCAGCGCCGGCTTTCCACCCAGGCAGCGGAAGCTGCCTCGAAGTAATATCGCGCCAAACCGCGCCGGCGCGCCCGGCGCTACGCTTAGGCAACACACACGGCCCCAATCGCCATATGGGGCCGTTTGTTTTTGCGTCTGGCTTTCAATGCTGTTGTAAGAACACCGAAACGAACCCGACATCGATTGACAGTTAATTCCATGGCATGTTTTTATGTCAACCACGTGCGGTTCTTGAAAGCCGTCGCCGGTCTTTTCCCAAACAATAGCGGAGGTTGATGATGATGCAGGAAACAGTGTTGTGCCGTTCGTTGCGGCAGATGTTCGCCGGGGGCGCCTATGCCTGCTGCGCGCTCGGCGTGCTGGCCTTGACGGCGCCGGCGCGGGCCCAGGAGGCGGCCACCGGCAACCAGGTCATGCCGCGGGTCGAGATCACCGGCTCGTCGATCAAGCGCATCGCCAGGGAGGGCGCGTTGCCGGTGCAGGTGCTCACCGCCGCCGAGATCAAACAGAGCGGCGCCACCTCGGCGACCGAGCTGATCCAGATGCAGCCGTCGATGCAGGGCTTCGTGCCGTCGTCGAGCTCGGTCAACGGCGGTGGCGCCGGCGTCACCACGGCGGCGCTGCACTCGCTGCCGTCGAAGTACACCTTGGTGCTGCTGGACGGCCAGCGCATGGCGCCGAGCGCGCTCGGCTCGAGCCAGGGCGGCGGCTACGCGGTCAACATCGAGAGCATCCCGCTCGAGGCGGTCGAGCGGGTCGAGATCCTGGCCGATGGCGCCTCGGCGCTGTACGGCTCGGACGCGATCGCCGGCGTCGTCAACTTCATCCTCAAAAAGGATCTGACCAAGGGCGAGATGTACGCCACCTATGGCCAGCCGAAGAAGAACGGCGGCTCGTGGTCGAGCGCCGGCATCACCAAGGGCTGGGGCGACCTGGAGAAGGACCGCTGGAACATCCTGGCCTCGTACAGCCACGAGGAGGAGGAACGGCTGACGGCGCTGCAACGCGACTTCTCGGCGCGCGGCGCCTTCTTCCGCTTCGGCAGCGGCGGGCGCCAGTATTACTTCGACCAGCGCACCGGCAACACCGAGCCGGCCAACATCACCTTCAACGTGCGCCCGCGCGGCTCGGCCGACGCGGTCGAGACCAGCGGCGTGGCGATCAATCCCTACCTGGCCGCCAACGGCAATTGCGGCAGCCCGCTGGCCGGGCCGCAGGGCACGCAGTGCCGCTTCAACTATGCGTCGACGGTGGAGAACATTCCCGGCTCGCACCGCGACAGCGGCCTGCTCAAGGGCACCTTCAAGCTCAACGACAGCACCTCGCTGTGGGCCGAGCTGGTGCTGTCGAGCTATTCGATGACCGCGCAGTACGCGCCGTCGGCGCAGCCGATGGGCGTCAACACCACCGACCGCTTCCCGCAGCTGTACGCGCGCTACGTGCAGCCCTACCTAGACGCCAACAACCTGGAAAACCCCAGCGGCGAGGCGACCTTGGGCTACCGCTCGGTGCTGATCGGCGGGCGCGCCGACGAGTACATCACCGACGCGCGCCACTTCGCCACCGGCATCGACGGCAACAACTTCGGCTGGACCTGGAACGCCAGCCTGATCCTGTCCAAGACCAAGCTCAAGGACGTGGCCGCCGGCGGCTATTCCGACTACGACAAGCTGTCCGCGCTGGTCGCCTCCGGCGCCTACGATCCGGTCACCGGCGTCGGCGCCGAGCAGCTGCGCGGCGCGCTGGTCAACGGCACCGTGTTCTCCACGACCGACTCCAAGCTCAACACGTTGCACGGGGCCGCGCAGCACGACATGTTCGGCCTGCCGGGCGGCACGGCTATCGTCTCGCTGGGCGGCGACTACTCGAAGACGCGCTACCAGACCGGTTTCCATCCGACCATCCTGTCCGGTTCCGGGTATTCGACGCAGCCGGCATCGTCGAACTATCCGGTCGGCGGCAGCTACGGCCAGGTGCCGTTCGACGCCAAGCGCGACAACTGGGGCGTGTTCACCGAGATGCTGCTGCCGGTCACCAACACCCTGGAGGCGACCCTGGCCGGCCGCTACGACAGCTACGACAAGACCGACAGCGGCTACATCTTCGAGCGGCTGGCCGACGCCAACGGCGTGCGCCAGCGCCTGCCCGGCGGCGAGGTCGGCAACGACTTCAGCTCGGCCACGTACAAGGTCAGCGCGCGCTGGACGCCGGTCGACACGGTGCTGCTGCGCGCCTCGTACGGCACCGGCTTCAAGGCGCCCAACATCAACGACATCGCCGGCTCGCCGACCTTCTTCGGCAGCACGGCCGGCAGCTACGCCTGCCCGTTCTCCGGTTCGCGCGGCTGCCAGGTGGGCTCGGCGCAGTACGACCTGCTGACCGGCCCGAACGGCGCCAGCGGCGACGAGGGGCTACAGCCGGAAAAGTCGAAGCAATGGACCATCGGCGGGCGGGTCGAGCCGCTGGCCGGCTTGTCGCTGGGGCTGGATTTGTGGAACGTGCAGATCCGCAACCAGGTGCTGTCGGCGGGCGTGCCGGAGCAGGTCGGCTTCGCCAATCCGCAGGCATACCAGCGGCTGTTCATCAATCCGTATCCCGATCCGGCCGGCTACACCACGATCGGCTACATCCTGGCGCCGATCAACGGCGGCGTGGCCAATTACCGCGGTGTCGACTGGGACTTCAGCTACCGCTATAAATCGCGCATCGGCGACTTGCGCGCCGGGTGGACCGGCACCTACATGCTCAAGCAAAACTACACGACCACCGCCGGCGGCGAGGTGCAGTCGGACCTGGGCAGGTTCGGGCCGGACAACGCGGTGGTGTTCCGCTTGCAGAGTCATCTGAACCTGACCCTGGTCACCGGCAAGCTGACCAACACGCTGACGGCCAATTATCGTTCGGGGTATCACGACCAGGCGTATCCGCTGGACACGGCGATCTTCGCGGTCAATCCGGATGGCAGTATCGGCGACTCGGTGGCGTTCGATGGCTTGCGCACAGCGTCGTACACGACGTTCGACTGGCAGGGAAAGTATGATTTCGGCGCGTTCGCGCTGACGGCCGGGATCAAGAACCTGTTCGACCGCGATCCGCCGCTTAGTTTGCAGAACGCCGGGGGCGGCAACCAGCTCGGGTATGACGGGCGTTACACCGATCCGCGCGGGCGGTCGTTCTACATCACCGGTAATTACCGGTTTTGACGCGGTGTTGGCGGCGCGTGGCGGATTACGGCGTGCCGCCTAATCCGCCCTACGTGCCTCCATGGATGAGTTGAATCCTGGGGGCAATCTGAATCACGTCCACGTAGGGCGGATT
>JBDSKP010000620.1:0-2583 GCA_039916925.1 Duganella sp. | reverse complement strand
TGCTCGTTCTCCCACAGCACCAGCGGCACGTTGGTGGACTTGGCGGTGGAGACGAAGCCCATGGCGGTGTCGTGCAGCGTGTCGCCGCCGCCGACAATGGTGTGGATGTAGACCTTGCGTCCCGATTCCTGCAGCAGCGCGAAGCAATCGTTTTCAAGCAGGTAGCCCATCAGCGGCGAGAAGGTGTTGGCGCCGTTGTCGATGACGCAGTTGCCGTCCTCCTCGAGGATGTCGATCATCAGCGCGTCGAAGCGCTTGGGGTCGATGGTGCGGCTGTCGGTCATCACCGGCACGTGCTTGACCTCCATCGCCTTGTAGCGCGAAAACGTGGCGTTCTCCTGGTCGGTGTCGTAGCAGCGCAGCGGCTGGCGCCGCTCCTCCAGATCGCCGGCCGCGTCCTTGCTGGCGAGCCACTGCGCGAGGATGGTCGACACCAGGGTCTTGCCGATGCCGCCTTTACCCTGGAGAATAAAATGTACCGTGTTTTGCATCGAAATCACCCCTGAATCTGCTGGAAATAGGCGCGCCACCGCGCGCGAACGCATCGAGAGTAATTGTTTTGTGGCGGGAAGGCAACCACCACCGGCGCGATGGCGCCGGCGCGGGGAGGCGGGCCGGCGGCCGCGCCGTTAGTCTATGAAGCGCAGCAAGCCTTGCAGCGCGTGGATCACGGTCTGCTCGCGCACCGCCTTGCGGTCGCCGCTGAACACCAGGCGCTCGGTGTGCACGGTGTCGGCGTTGGCCCAGCCGAAGCACACGGTGCCGACCGGCTTGCCCGGCACGGCGCCGGTCGGGCCGGCGATGCCGGTGGTCGACAGCGCCAGATGGGCGTTGCTCGAGCCGAGCGCGCCGCTGGCCATGGCCGCCGCCACCTCCTCGGACACGCTGCCCATCTGCGCGATCAGCGCGGCCGACACGTCCAGCAGTTCGGTCTTGGAGGCGTTGGAATAGGCGATGAAGCCGCAGTCGAACCACGCGGTCGAGCCGGCGATCTCGGTGATGGCCTGGGCCACGCCGCCGCCGGTGCACGACTCGGCGGTGGCCAGGATCAGTCCCTTGTCCTGCAGCGCCCTGCCGACCTGCGCGGCCAGGTTGAGGATGGTGTCGGTATTGTTGTCGGTTTTCAGCTCGTTACTCATGAAACTCTCCTTCTGAAGCGGCAATCTGGGGCCGGCTGGATTATCCCGCAGGGTGTGGCGCCACTGTACCATGCAGATCACAATCGTTGCCAGTGATGCACTGGTGATTGACAGCAAGCTTAACTTTGCACAAAAACATTAGACCGGCGATTTGAACTTGCGTACACTCAATAGTACTGCGTGGCGGACCGCCCAAAAATCGCGGACGCACCCAGTCCAGCCAGCGGAGGTGGCTTGCTGGAAGCAAGCGGACTGATCCGGCCATGACGCCGGTTCGATAGCCCCGGAGGCGTATCCATGATCAGCCAGACCGATATTTTTCACGCGCGCATCCTGATCGTCGACGATCAGCCCATCAACGTGGAGTTGCTGGAGTTTTTACTCAAGTCGAGCGGCTACAAGGCCGTCAGCGCCACCACCGATCCGCGCATGGTGGCCGACTGGCATCGCCGACAGCGCTTCGACCTCATCATCCTTGACTTGCAGATGCCCGGCATGGATGGCTTCGAGGTGATGGACGCGCTGCGGCCGCTCGAGGCGGACGCCTGGCTGCCGGTGCTGGTGGTGACGGCGCAGCCGGACCATAAACTGAAGGCGCTCGAATCGGGCGCGCGCGACTTTCTGAGCAAGCCGATCGATCCGGTCGAGGTGCTCACGCGCATCCGCAACATGCTCGAGGTACGCCTGCTGCATCGCGAGGCGCGCAGCTACAACACGCGTCTCGAGCAGACGGTGCGTGAACGGACCGTCGAGCTGCAACGCTTTCGCAGCGCCATGGACGCCACCGCCGACGCCATCTTCCTGCTCGACGCGGCCAGTGCCGAACTGGTCGACGTCAACGACGGCGCCTGCCGCATGCTCGGCTATCCGCGCGACGAGATGCTGGGCCAGACCGCCAGCCGGCTCGGCCTGGGCACGCAGGCGCTGCTGCGCGCGCAGGCGCACCGGCTCGACGACTACGCCGCCGCCGTCGGTCAGCCGCGCACGCCCGAACTGGCCGAGATCGAACTGATGCGGCGCGACCTGGTCGCCGTGCCGGTGGAGATCTACTGGCAACTGCTCAAGCGTCCCGGCGAGGCCGCCGTTCTGCTGGGCGTGGCGCGCGACATCAGCGAGCGGCGCCACTCGGAGGAACTGCTGCAGCACATGGCCCATTACGACACGCTCACCGGCCTGCCCAACCGCACCTTGTTCTTCCAGACGCTGGCCGACGCCATCACCTTGGCGCAGGAAAAATCGTGGCGCATAGTGGTGCTGTTCATCGCGCTCGACCGCTTCAAGTTCGTCAACGATTCGCTCGGCGCCGCGCTGGGCGACGAGCTGCTGCGCCAGGTCGGCGCCCGCCTGCTCGGCTGCGCGCGCGCGCGCGACACGGTCGGCCGCCTCGGCGGCGACGAGTTCGCCCTGCTGCTGTCGAGCGCCGGCGACCAGGCCGAGGCGGTCG
>JBDSKP010000619.1:0-1689 GCA_039916925.1 Duganella sp. | reverse complement strand
GGGGTTTCGCGCCGGCAGCCCCCCCTGCCCTTGCCGGGCGCCGGGCGCCTGCGGGGCGCGGGACGGGGCGTTTTGCGGGCCGCGGGGCTGGCCAGGCGTGCTATTGGAGGCGGTTTTCGGTTTATCGCTGGCTTCTGACATTGTTTTTTACAAGATTGGAGCGCGGAACTCGCGCACCGAATTATAATGCGGCTAATGGAAAACCCTACCCAATTCGTCCAATGGCTGCGTTCCGTCGCGCCGTACATCCACGCCTTCCGCGGCAAGACCTTCGTCGTCGCCTTCCCCGGTGAACTGGTCAGCGCCGGCGCGCTGCAGGTGCTGGCCCACGACCTGTCGCTGCTGCACGCGCTCGACATCAACGTCACCGTCGTCTACGGCTCGCGCCCGCAGGTGGCCGAGCAGCTGGCGCTGCGTAACGTCGAGGGCCGCTTCCACAACGGCGTGCGCATCACCGACACCGCCGCCATGGAGTGCGCCAAGGAGGCCGCCGGCGAGCTGCGCCTCGACATCGAGGCCGCCTTCAGCCAGGGCTTGCCGAACACGCCGATGTCGAACGCGGCCATCCGTATCATTTCCGGCAACTTCATCACCGCCCGCCCGCTCGGCGTCATCGACGGCGTCGATCTGGAGCTGACCGGCGTCACCCGCAAGGTCGACGCCGAGACGATCCACTCGATCCTCGGCTCCGACGGGCTGGTCCTCCTTTCGCCGCTGGGCTTCTCGCCCACCGGCGAGGCCTTCAACCTGACGATGGAGGACGTCGCCTGCAGCGCCGCCATCGCGCTGCACGCCGACAAACTGGTGTTCATCACCGAGACCGACATGATGGTCGACGCGGCCGGCACCGAGATCCGCGAACTGTCGTCGCACCAGGCCGAGGCCGTGCTGCAGGCCGGCTTCCTGCCCGATGCGACCGCGTTCTACCTGAAACACTGCATCAAGGCCTGCGACAACGGCGTCGAACGCTCGCACATCGTGCCGTTCGCGATGGACGGCTCGGCCCTGCTCGAACTGTTCACCCACGACGGCGTGGGCACCATGATCTCGCACGAGAACCTCGAATCGCTGCGCAAGGCCACAATCGAGGACGTCGGCGGGATTATCAAGCTGATCGAGCCGCTCGAGGCCGACGGCACGCTGGTCAAGCGCGGGCGCGAGCTGATCGAGCGCGAGATCGATTATTTTTCCGTCATCGAACACGATGGCGTGATCTTCGGCTGCGCGGCGCTGTACCCGTTCCCGGAACAGAAAATGGCCGAAATGGCATGCCTGACAGTCAACCCCGAGGTCCAGGCCCAGGGCGACGGCGAGCGCATTTTGAAGCACATGGAAAACCGCGCGCGCGCCATCGGCGTGACCAAATTGTTCGTGCTCACCACGCGCACGTCGCACTGGTTCCAGAAGCGCGGCTTCGTGCCGACCACGATCGATTCGCTGCCGAAGGACCGCCAGCGCATGTATAACTGGCAGCGCAAATCCCAGGTCCTGATTAAATCTTTATAATCACGGTTTATCGAACCGTTTTAGGAGCAACACAGATGGCCCGCACCGTGCAATGCGTCAAACTCAACAAGGAAGCCGAAGGACTGGACTTCCCGCCGTATCCGGGCGAACTGGGTAAGAAGATCTACGAATCGGTGTCGAAGGAAGCCTGGGCCGCGTGGCTCAAGCACCAGACCATGCTGG
>JBDSKP010000618.1:0-1959 GCA_039916925.1 Duganella sp. | reverse complement strand
ACAATATCGCCCTGACCGGGGATGACTGGAGCAGCATACTTGATGGCCAGGGTGGCGTCCCCTTTGATGATAATGGCGATTGTTGGTGGACCTGGAAGGGCAAGCAAAAAACCATCAACTCGATCGGCCAGGGCACCACGCCCAACTTCAAGGCCGGGAAGATGTCCGAGAATACCGAGAACCCGCTCAACGCGATGTCGCTGGCCAGCGTGGCGCCGAAATTGACCGAGGCCGAACGCCTGCTGATTCAAGGCGAAGGCCAGCGCTGGCGCGCCGACGCGCAGTACCTGCCGGCGCTGTCGGAGGCGGGCGTACCGCTGGCGAAGCGCGTGTTCGGCATCGGCCACTACCTGCGCGCGCCGATGATCCAGCTGATCGGCTGCACCAACGTGCTGCTGCAGGGTTATCACGTGATGCGCACGCCGTTCTGGATGCACCACCCGGTCCACTGCCGCAATCTGGTCATCCGCAAGGTGCACTGCGAAAGCCATGGTCCGAACAGCGACGGTTTCGATCCGGAGGCGTGCGACCACGTGCTGGTCGACGGCTGCACCTTCGACACCGGCGACGACTGCATCGCCATCAAGGCCGGCAAGGATCTGGATACGCAATTCGGCCCGTCGCAGAACATCGTGATCCAGAACTGCGTCATGCACAGCGGCCATGGCGGCGTGACCCTGGGCAGCGAGATGGCCGGCGGCATCCAGAACGTGTTCGCGCAAAAACTGGTGTTCGAGAACGCCAACTGGAAGACCAACCCGCTCAACACCGCGATCCGAATGAAGACCAATATGAACCGCGGCGGCTACCTGCGCAATTTCCATGTGCGCGACTGCACGGTGCCGAACGGCGTGCAGCTGTCGCCGTCGTTCTACGCTTCCTTGCCAGGGTCGCCGATCCAGTCGAAGACGGTGGCCACGGCGGCCGGCGCCATCGTCACCTTCGACTGCGACTACACGCCGATCAGCGACAACGTCCGCACTCGTCCGCCGGTGGTCTCGAACATCAACATCTCGAACATCAAGGTCGGCAATGTGACCAAGGACGGCAAGACGGCGTCGTGCTTTCAGGCGATCGTTATCCTCGGCCCGGTGGCGTCGGACTACAACGGCCCGGGACCGATGCCGCCGGTGGCGCCGGTCACGGACGTGACGATCACCGACTGCGATTTCGGCATGCCGGTCAACACCGCGCAGCCTTGGTTCCTGTACAACGTCAAGGGGCTGACCTTGAAGAACGTCAGCATCGGCGGCAAGGTGCACAACACCACGCTCAACGTCGGAGCTTAACCGTGGCGATCGGGCGGCGTGGTTTACTAAGGAGGCTGCCGGCGCTGCTGGCGACCATGACGACGCTGGCGGCCGGGGTGCCCGCCCGGGCGGAGGAAGTGGCGCCGACGGTATCGCCCGCCAGCGGTGCGCGCCAGGTCAATCCGGACACCCACCTGGTGCTGCGTTTTTCGCAGCCACCGGCGGCCGGCAAGTCCGGCCAAATCCGCATTTACGATGCGGCGGACGACCGCCTGGTCGATACGCTGGACATGGGCATTCCGGCCGGTCCGACGGAACGCACCAAGCTGCCGGCCGCGCCTTATCTGGCAACGCCCTATCCCTACCAGGAAGGCCCGCGCCGCACCAACGCCAACACCAAAGCCGGCACGCCGTCCGCCGGGGCGGAGCCGACGCCGGACAGCTACCAGCTCACCATCATCGGCGGCTTTACGGACGGCTTCCACTTTCATCCCCTGATCGTGCGGGGGAACACGGCGACCGTCTACCCGCATCACAATCTGCTTGAATACGGCAAGCGCTATTACGTGCAGATCGATCCGGGTGTGATCGCCGGCTTCAAGGGCATCGGTGGAAAGACGGCGTGGCGGTTCTCCACCAAGGCACGGGCGCCGCATGCGGATGTCGAGCGGGTAACCGTGAGCGACGATGGCACCGGCGATTTCAACAC
>JBDSKP010000617.1:0-4962 GCA_039916925.1 Duganella sp. | reverse complement strand
GACGCCACAGGGCTGTTCAACACCATCGCGCCGCAGATTTCCTGATTGCCGGCCACGAAGCCGGTCAAGGTCAGCGCCACCGGCATGCGCGCCGAACCGAATACGCCGATCAGGTAACTGGCGATGCGCTGGGCGGCGCCGCTGTCGGCGATCAATTTGCCGAACACCGCGCCCAGGCAGACGATGACGATCAGCGATCCAAGCAGGTCGCCGATGCCCTTGTCGATGGATTTGGGGATGGTCTCCAGCGGCATGCCAAGCAGTAGGGCCGCCGCCAGCGCGGCCACCACGAACGCCAGCAGCGGCTGCACTTTGCCCCAGGCGATCAACAAGGTCAGAAGGCCAACGGACAAGCCGACGGCCACCATCCCCCACAGTGCGGGCGTCACGCCGAAAAGCGCCGCCAATGGACTTGTGATATTCATGACGGCGCCCTGACGCAGGAAGTTAGAAATTGTAGCGAAGGCCTACGCGGTACACACGACCCAGCACGTCGTACAGCTGCGGGTTGATACCGTAGCTAAGGTTGGTTTGCGGTGCCGGCACCGGATCGACATTGGCGATGTTATCGATCTTGAAGTACGCGGTCGTCTTGTCACCCAGCTTGTAGCTGCCACCCAGATCGACATAGAACGCACCCTTCATCTTGTTGTCGAAGATGGTCGGGTGGATCGTGGTCGACACCGGGCAGTTGGTCTGGCACTCGATGTACTCGTTGCTGTAGACGCCTTTGCTGATCCAGCGTTCGGTCAGCGTCAGGCTGTACTTGTCGGTGTCCCACGACTGCGAAGCCAGGCCTTTCCACTTCGGCGTCGCGCCCAGGTTGGCACCGGCGCCTTCCGACGGGATCGTCCCGACCACGCCGGGATCGGTCAGGAAGCTGATGTTGCGGGTGACCAGCGCGCGCAAGGTCAGACGGCCAGGCACGCCCCAGTCCTTGAGGTTCATGCGGTAGGCGCCTTCGAGGTCGTAGCCCTTGGTGCGCAGCGACGCCAGGTTAAACGCCTGCACCGTCACATAGTTATTCGACGCCACAGGGCTGTTCAACACCATCGCGCCGCAGATTTCCTGATTGCCGGCCACGCACAGATCGACCTCCTGTTGCGCCGTCAGCGCCGAAATCACGCCGTCGACCTTGATGTCGAAGTAATCGATGGAGGCGCTGAAGCCCGGCGCCCACGATGGCTGCGTCAACACGATGCCGGCGGTGTTGTTGCGGGCGATCTCCGGACGCAGGCGCGTGTTACCCACGGTGCGCTGCTGGATTCCGATCGTGTTGCCCTGGTACGCGACCACGTTGTTGACCACCACCTGCGCCGCATACAACTCGCTCAGGTTGGGCGCGCGCACGTCCTTGGACGTCACCGCGCGCAGACGCAGGCCGTCGATGCCGGTCTTCCAGCTGGCGCCCAGCTTCCAGCTCTCCACATGGCCGGAGGTGCTGTATTTGGTGTGGCGGTCGGCCAGGTTGACGTTGGCCTCGCCCCAGGTGGCGGACTTCAGCACCGGCACGTTCAGCTCCACATACGCTTCCTTGACGTTGTAGGTGCCGCTGGCGTTGTGGTAGTTACCGGCGTACCAGTTGTTACCGACGCTGGTGTTGAGCAGCGGATCGGCCGGATAGTCGGCGGTGTTCTGGCTGTCCGGGGAGATGCCGTTGCCGTATGGGTCGCCGGTGACCTTGTAGTGTTCGCGGCGGTATTCGGCGCCAGTGGCCACGGCGATCGGGCCTGCCCACGATTCGAACGCCTCGCCGCTGAAGTTGACGCTGGCGACATCCTGCGTCTGGCGCGTATGCTGGCGCGGGCCGTTTTCCGGCGCGACGTACGACCAGGTGGCCGCGTCGACCGGGTTGTTGCCGATGATGTTCAACGGTTTGCAGCCGGATGCGGCGGCCGCCGGATTGCGGCAGACGATGGTGCCATCGGCGGCGCGCATCGCGTCGATGGCGGCGTTGTAGCGGGCGTTCAGCGTCATGTCGTTGACGATGATGTCGGTCTTGTTGGCGCCATGCTCGGCGTACGCGTCGTACGACCATTCCTTGCCCAGCAACTGGAACTTGCCGGTGCCGCCCACCACCACGCGCTCCATCTGGCGGGTCGGATGGACGTTGATATTTTCCGGGAAGATGGCGTTGGCCGTGCCGTACTGGAAGCTGGTGATGTTATTGGCCGCGCACGCGGCGGCGATCGACGCCGGCAGATAGGGATTACCGCACTGGATGGTCAGGTTGGCGTTCTTGGCGGCGCCGGGATTCGGCGAAAACGCCGACTTCACCTTGCCGAAATTGGCCGTCATGTAGATCTCATGATCGGGATTGATGTCGAAGCCGACGCGCGTGTACGCCACCTGGCGCGTCAGATCCATCGCCAGGTTGGTGCCGGCGCCGACACTGCCGCTCAAGTCCCCGCCGATGCACAGCGGATTGATACAGCCGGTCACCGCGCCGGTGCCGGTCGGCACGCCATTGGAACCATAATTGAATTTGTACGGTTGGCCGTTAGCGCCGAAGGCCGTGCCCTGCAGCGGACCATTTGTGATCAGGCCATACTTGGCGTACTGGTACTGCTGCGCGTGCAGCACCGAATAGTACTGCGGCTTGCCGTCGTTGGTCTGCGACAGCGGGCGAACCTGGAAGGCCGGATTCTGGTACCAGGTGCGCCCGTTCGGACCGACCTCGCCGAAGCCGGGCGACTCGATGCCCTTCTGGCGGCCATACTCGCCGCTGACCTGCACATGCAGACGGTCGTCCATGAAGGAGTCGCCCCAGGCGGCCTGCAAGCTGCCGTTCTTGTCGTCGTGATAGGTGGTCTGGCCGCCCATCACGTTGGCCTTGAAGCCCTGGAAGCGCTTGTCGGTGATGAAGTTGACCACACCGCCGATCGCGTCCGAACCGTACGACGCCGAGGCGCCGCCGGTCACCACGTCCACGCGCTTGATCAGCAGTTGCGGGAACTGGCTGACGTCCGTCACGCCGGTGACGTTGGCACCGACCACACGCTGGCCGTCCAGCAGGGTCAGGGTGCGGATCGCGCCCAGGCCGCGCAAGCTCAGCGAGCTCAAACCCTGGACTCCGCTGCTGGTGCTGTTGGTGCTGGTGGTGCGGCCCGTGCTGCCTTGTAAGGCCGGCAATTCGGCGATGCTGTTGAAGATGTTCGGCTGCGCGCCCTTGGCCAGGTCGTCGGCGCTCAGGGTGGTGGTCGGCGTCGGCTGCGTGAAGCCACGCGCGGCGATGCGCGAGCCGGAGACCGTGACCACGGTTTGCACCGGCGCCGCCGCTTCCGGCGCGGCCGGTGCCTGCGGCGCGCCGCTCTGTGCTTGCTCGCCGGCCGGCGGGGTTTGCGTTTGAGCCTGGGCTTGGGCTTGGGCTTCGGCCTGGGCCTGGGCCTGAGCCGACAGGGCGATCCAGCTGCAAGCGCTGGCGACGGCCAGGCGCATGATGGTGTTGCGTGTAGGTGTAGTCATGTTAGTCTCCGTTTTTGTCTGTAGTTGTTCGCGCGCGGTACTGCTGACGGTCCGCTGCGTTGTGCTGCCTGAGGGTGCCTTCCGCTGCCAGTCCGTCACGTCCGGCCGTCCGCCCCTCCCTCGCTGGCCAGTATCCGCGCCACCAGTTGCGACGGCGACGCCGTGATGGCCAACGTGATTCCCACCTCGTCGGCCTGCAGCGGTTGCAGATCCTTGAACTGGCTGTCCAGCAGCGACGGCGGCATGTAGTGGCCCACGCGCGCCTGCATGCGGTCGGCGATCAACTCGCGCGCGCCGCTCAGATGGGCGAACCGCAGCGCCGGATCGGCGGCCCGCAGCAAATCGCGATAACCGCGCTTGAGCGAAGAACAGGACAGTACCAAGCCGACGCCGGCCTGGCGCGCCTCGCCCACCTTGGCCTGCAACGCCAGCAGCCAATCGGCGCGGTCGTCGTCGTTCAGCGCCAGGCCGGCCGACATCTTGGCGACGTTGGCCGCTGGATGAAACTCGTCGCCCTCGACGAAGGCGACGCCGCGCGCCGTCGCCAGCGCCTGGCCGACCGTGCTTTTGCCGCAGCCGCTCACGCCCATGACGACCCAACGTATCGAGTTGTCTTGCGGGCTGCTGGAACTGTTCATCCATCTCTCCGAGCTAAGTTAGCGCTATCATTTCAGTTCTGAGTTAAACGCACAAACTGCTGCGCGCCCTCTCGTCTGAATATGGGATTTGTGCGGTGATGTCGGCCAACGTCAAGTTAGCGTTATCATCGATAGGTGAACTCTAGCGCAACGCGGAAATTTGTAAAGGATTATTAATATTGCATCGCAGCATACGCGCCGCAATTAAAAGCGCGGCCACGCCCGCGCCGGTATGCTCGACGCGGTGCAGCACGGCCGTGGCGGGCCAGCAACATCGACCGGGCCAGGGAGACACGCGGGCGCGTGCCCCGGCTCAAACGATGAATTTGTAGCGCGACGCCTCTTCCACCAGCAAATGTTCGTCCTTGCCGCGCAGGCGGCCCATGTTGCGGCGGTGTGCCGGCTCGGACACAACGCGCGCGATCACCGATTCCAGCACACCGCGCTCGGCAAGGTAAGCCGCGGCGCTGTCCGGCCCTTCCCGATCCGCCAGTTCGATGCCGGTTTGGACGATCTCCGACGACACCAGATCGGGACGAAAAGTGTGGCTGCTGGACATGATTATCTCCTCAACGAGACACGTATTGTGCGCCTATTGCACCAGTCCGGTGCGTGCGTTCTCTCACTTTGGGCAATTTAGCCACATCAATTTTTTCTATCGCGAAGTCATCGTGGCGTCATACCAGCTGCGCGCGCAGCCGCAATAACGGCGGCCTCACCGATTAATCGAGGTTCTCGTGGTGGGCCGACGCGCCCTGCTTCCAGTAAGCCGAAATGCGCGCCGCCTCGCGCGGGAAGGCCTTGTCGACAAATAGAATATCGCGCACCTGCCTGGCCATCCGCGCCTCGCCCGCGCACC
>JBDSKP010000616.1:0-2538 GCA_039916925.1 Duganella sp. | reverse complement strand
GTTCAATAAGTGACACGATTGAGCTCCAGTAAAGTGGTTTCGCCCTGCCGCACCAGATCCAGCCCGGCGCTGCGCGCCAGCCGGAATCCCATCGTCGCGGCTTCCTCCTTCATGCGCGAGACCGGCGCGCGGGTGCAGATCATTTCGCGCATGGCGTCGTTCAGGATCAATACCTCCGCCACGGCCTTGCGGGCCTTGTAGCCGGTGCCGCGGCAATGCCCGCAGCCGGCGCCCGCCTTGAAACGCCATTCGCCGACCTGCGCCGGCGTCAGGCCGCTGTCCTTCAAGTCCTGCGGACCGGGTTCGATATCGACCGCGCAATGCTCGCAATTGAGCCGCAGCAGCCGTTGCGCGACGATGCCGTTCAGCGCGGCGGCAAAGCTGTAAGGGTCCACGCCCATGTGCAGGAAGCGGCCGACCACGTCGAACACGTTGTTGGCGTGGACGGTGGTGAAGACAAGGTGTCCCGTCAGCGAGGCCTGCACCGCGATCTGCGCCGTTTCGTCGTCGCGGATCTCCCCGATCATGATCTTGTCCGGGTCGTGCCGCAGGATCGAGCGCAGGCCGCGCGCGAAGGTCAGACCCTTCTTCTCGTTGACGGGAATTTGCAGCACGCGCGGCAGGCGGTACTCCACCGGATCTTCGATGGTGACGATCTTGTCGCGCCCCGTGTTGATCTCGGTGATGGCCGCGTATAGCGTGGTGGTCTTGCCGGAACCTGTCGGCCCGGTCACCAGCAGCATGCCGTGCGGCTTGGCGGCCAGACGGCGGATCTGCACGATGGCGTCGCTGTTGAGGCCCAGGTTTTCCAGCCGCAGCGCCTGCGCCGCCTCGGTCAGCGCGCGCCGGTCCAGCAGCCGCAGTACGGCGTCCTCGCCGAAGATGTTGGGCATGATCGAAACGCGGAAGTCGATCTCGCTGCCCTTGACGCGGACCTTGAAGCGGCCGTCCTGCGGCACGCGGCGCTCGGCGATGTCCAGCTCCGCCAGCACCTTGATGCGGGAAATGATCTGCTCCGCCATTTGCAGGCCCTGCACCTGGCCGGCCTGCACCAGCACCCCGTCGACACGGTATTTGATGACCAGGCTGGCCGCGTCGCATTCGAGGTGGATATCGCTGGCCTGGAATTTGAGGGCATCGTAGATGGTCGAGTTGACCAGCTTGACGACCGGGCTGCTGTCTTCGCTGATGCGTATCAGCGAGATGTCCTCGATGCTCTGATCGAGGCCGGCCAGCTCGCCGTGGCTTCCATCCTCCATCATGTCCTGCATGGCTTGCTGCACGTTCTCCTGCTGCGCCAGATAGGCCGTCAGGTCGTCCGGGTGCGCCAGCGCCACCGTGTAGCCGGCGCCGATCGCGTAGTCGGCCCATTGCAGCGTGTCGTCCGCGAACGGATTGCCGATGACCAGCACCGGCGCGCCGCCCTCGGCGCGCAGCAGCACGCATTCGCGCTGGGCGCAATCGGTGAAGGGCAGCAGGTCGAAGGCGGGCGTCGCCGCCTGCAGCCTGCCCATCGGCCAGGCCGGATAGCAGAACAGCTGCGCCAGCTGGCGCGTGAACTCTTCCGGCGTCAGCCCGGACGCTTCCTGCATCACCGCCATCGGCGGGCGGCCCTGCGCCAGCGCGGCGGCGCGCGCGCTGTGCAGCATCTCGGGGCCGAGGACGGCCGGTTCGCGTGCATTCATGACAAACTCCCCGCCAACTCGAAGATCGGCATGTACATCAACACCACCACACCGCCGATCACCACCCCGATCAGCGTCATCAACACCGGCTCGAGCAGGCGCGAAGCCCAATCGACCCAGCGCGCGAATTCCTCGTCGTGGAACTTGGCCGAGCGTTCCAGCATGTCGCCCAGGCGGCCGGTGTTCTCGCCGACCTTGAGCAGCGACTGCGCCACCGGCGTGGCGAGCGCGTTCTGTTCCAGCGCGGTGGAAAAGGGCAGGCCCTGCTCGACCGCGCGCCGCGTTTGCACCAGTTGCTGTTGTTGCGCCGGCAGCAGCATGGCGTTGGTCATCGCCAGCGCCCTGGCCAGCGGTATGCCCGCGTGCAGCAGCAGGCTGAGGGCGCGGTAGAAGCGCGCCAGCCGGAATTCGGCCGCCTTGGCCGACAACACCGGCAGCCGCAGCACCGCCAGCACCAGCCGCTGGCGCAGCGCGGCGTTGGCCAGGCCGAGCACCACGGCCAGGCAGATGGCGGCCAGCGCCCCGGCGCACAGCCATGGGTGGGCCGCCAGCGTCTGGCCGAAGCCGAGCAGCATCCGTGATGCCCAGGGAATGTCCCGGCCGGAGCTTTCGTACACCACGCTGAATTTGGGCACCACGTACCCCATCAAGAACAGCGTGACCAAGGTGCCGACCACCAGCAGCATGGCCGGGTAGATCGCCGCCGAGACCAGTTTTTTGCGGATGGCGTCGAACTGCAGCTGGTAGCCGACGAAGCGCGCCAGCGCCTCGGGCAGGTTGCCGGAGCGCTCGGCCGCGCGCACGGTGGCGACGTACAGTTCGGGGAAGACGGCCGGGAAGTCGGCCAGGGTGT
>JBDSKP010000615.1:0-2908 GCA_039916925.1 Duganella sp. | reverse complement strand
GCCACGGACGCTCGGGCGTGAAGCACAGGTCGCCGTAGATGTCGTCCTCGATCATCGGCACCTGATGTTTGGACAGCAAGCCCGCCAGCCGCTTCTTGTTCGCCTCCGGCATGATGCAGCCGAGCGGATTGTTGGCGTTCGGGACGAACAGCACCGCTTGCACCAGGCCGGCGTTCATCGCCAGCTCCAGCGCGTCGATCGACGGCCCGGTCTTCGGATGGGTGGGAATCTCCAGCGCCTTCATGCCCAGCGATTCGATCAGCTGCAGCAGTACGAAGTAACTGGCCGATTCGATCGCGATGGTGTCGCCCGCCTTGGCCACGGCGCGCAGGCACAGGCTGATCGCCTCGGTGCAGGAGGCGGTGACGACGATCTCGCCCGGGTCCAGCCGGCCCCAGTCGAGCGCCCGCCGCAGGATCTGGCGCGCGAATTCGGGATGGTTGGTCTCGTAACAGCTGACGGTGCTCAGCATCGTGGCATCGCGCCGCGCCACTGCCGCCACGATCTTTTGCATGCGCTTCATCGGCAGCAACTCGTCGAGCGGCCAGGCCGAACCCAGTTGCACCACTTCCGGCTCCTCGTTGGCCTTGAGTACCCGCATCAGCAGGCTGTTGATGCCGACAAAGGCCGGCTCCCGCAGATGGGCGGCGTCGGTCATCACCGCCATCGTGCGGCTGCGATGGCGCACGTAGTAGCCGGCCTGCGGCCTGGCTTCGATCAGGCCGCGATCCTCCATCAGCCGCAGCGCCTGCATGACGGTGCTGACCGACAGGCGTTTTTGCTGTGCCAGATGGCGAATCGACGGCAACCGGTCGCCCGGCGCGAACACGCGGCCGGCGATCAGTCCGCCCAGTTCGTTGGCCAGTTGCTCGTATAAATTGATGTGCATTTCGATATTGTGGCCCGGCTCCGCCCTGCGGCGACAGGTACAGCGGGCAATCTTTTTGACCATCACAGTTTAGCGAAACAGCGTCTGTGATGGTAACAATTTCGATTAGCTGCATCTGTTATGGTCGGTCGCCGCTCAGTATTCTGGTTGCATGATTCACCCATGCAGGAGCAACCATGAAACCGCAACTGATCACCGTAGAACAAGGCTTGGCCGAATACCGTCTGACGCAGGATCACCCATTGCGCATCGCCCATGCGGCCGGGCGATGGATCGAGTGCCTTGAGGGCACCGCCTGGCTGACGGCCTACGGGGAGCACACCGATTTCATGCTGCGCCGGGGCCAGACGTTCGAGGTGCCAAACAACGGACTGATGCTGATCGAAGCGGCCGGCACCGGCGTCGTCAGGGTGCGCATGCCGGTCGAGACCGCCCCGCCGCCGGGCTGGCGCGGCCTCCAGCGCAAGGTCGTAACGGTGCTTTCCGGCCTGCACCTGTAGGATTTCACCTACGCAACTAATCGTGCGCCACGTCTCTTTGGAATATGTACAATGCGTCAACAAACAGCCCAAGGAGAATAATTTGAAAAATCAATATCTGAAGATGGGCGCCGTGAGCGCGTTGATGGTTTTGGCGGCAGGTTGCTCGACGATGGGTGGCGGTCCGCCAGCCAACGAAGCGCCGCCGCCTGCAAACCCGAACTTCGGCGCCGAGATGGACAAGTTCAACAAGCAATTCCCGAACGACAAGGCGACCAAGTACGAGGAAGTTTCGCTGAACTATAACAACGCGAAAAAACTGGACGAGAAAGGCAATTGCCATGACCTGTCCAAGTATCCGGTCGTCATCGTGCTGACCCTGGACGCGTCCGGCAAAGTGCTCAAGAGCACCACCGACGTCGAGAACCGCAAAGCCGAATGCTTCCGCGAGGCGTATGCCGGCGCGCAGCTGCCAGCGCCGCCGTTCGCACCGTACTACAAGCCGATCAAACTGCGCTGACCGTCGGCTGTGAAGACACGTATAGGCACGTAGGGCGGATTAGCGAAGCGTAATCGGCCATGCATGCGCCGCCAGCGGCTCACCCATGGCCGATTACGGCGTTCCGCCTAATCCGCCCTATGCGTTTCCGTGGTGACCATTGGCCTCAAGCCGCCGCGTCCTCACCGGCGGCTTCTTCTTTTGCGGCCGGCTTTTCCAGCCATTCCGACACCACTTCGTTGAACCGCCACGGGTCGCGCACCATCGGCCAGTGGTCGGTGCTCATCGCCACGACCTTGCATCCCTCCGCCGCCGCCAGCTTGTCGCGCCACTGCGTCGAGTGGAACATGAACGGCTTGCGCGTGCCGTAGATGAACAGCATCGGCACCTTCGGGAAGAACGGCACCAGCGACCGGTACGACCCCGCCGCCTTCGCCGTCAAGATGTAATACGGAAAATTCATCGCCGAGCTGATGTAGGCCTTCGGCGCCGGCACCTTCATCGCGTTGACCATGCCACGGGTCACCATGTTGCCGATCGGCCCGCCGATCGCCCAGGCCAGCGACAGTATGTTCTGATAGCCGCTGACCATCATCTTTTGTCCGAACGTGCGCGACTTGTCGGTGGCTTGCGAATTGGCGTCGCCGATGTCGACGCCGATAATCGCCGACACCAGCCCCTTGTTGCGCATGTAGAACTCGTAACCGAACACGCAGCCCCAGTCGTGCAGCATCAGGATCACCTTCTGCTTCTGGTTGACGGCGGCGACGATGTGCAACAGGATGCGCATCGTCGCGTCCAGCGAGTAGGCGCGGCGCGGCTTGGCGATGTCGAAGCCGGGCAAGGTGAAGCGCACGCAGCGGTAGCGGTCCTTGAGCTCCTCGACCTGCGCGTCCCACAGCCGGTGCGTATCCGGCCAGCCGTGGATCATGACGATCGTCTCGGAACCCTCCACCCCGCCTTCGATAAACACGTCGATGTCGTCGACCACGATCATTTCCTGCATGTCGCTCCTCTTGTCTGTCAAATTCAACCCTGCCC
>JBDSKP010000614.1:0-7119 GCA_039916925.1 Duganella sp. | reverse complement strand
GTCGGTGGTGAAGGCGGTCAACGGCCTCAGCACCAAGTCGATCTTCCAGAAGCGCTCGACGGCGATCCCGCGCACCGGCGCGCTGGTCAACGATGTCAACACCAAGCTCTCCGGCGCGATCGGCGGCGCGCCCGGCCAGTACACCACCATCGACCTGGCGGCCCAGTACAACATCAACCCGTTGTACGCGCGCGGCATCACCGGCGCCGGCAAGACCATCGGCATCGCCACGCTGGCCGGTTACCTGCAGTCGGACGCCTATGCCTACTGGAGCCAGCTGGGTCTGCAGGTGAGCAACAACCGCATCGTCGACGTGCTGGTGGACGGCGGCCCCAATGCGGCCGATGGCCCGGGCAGCCCGGGCGCAGGCGAAACCACGCTGGACGTGCAGCAGTCGGGCGGCGTGGCCCCCGGCGCGAAACTGCGGGTGTATCTGGCGCCGAACACCGGCGCCGGCTTCGTCGACGTGTTCGCGCAGGCGATCGACGAGAACTTGGTCGACGTGCTGTCGGTGAGCTGGGGTAATCCGGAAGTCTATTTCGATGACGTCACGCTGGCCGCGTTCCACACCGTCTTCCTGCAGGCCGCCGCGCAAGGCATTCCGGTGATCGCCGCCAGCGGCGACGCCGGCGCGTTCGACATCAACCGCGGCTTGCCTTACCCGCAGTGCACCACGCTGCTGGGCGTCGATTTCCCGGCCGCCGATCCGCTGGTGCTGGCGGCGGGCGGCACCACGCTGCCCAACACCGCGCCGCACAAGTACGGCAACGTGACGGTGCCGACCGAGCGCGCCTGGGGTTGGGACTACCTGAAGAACTACATCGTCACCAACTACGGTACCGACGTGTATTACTCCGACTACCTGGCCGTGGGCGGTGGTGGTGGCGTGAGCGCCATGTTCGGCGTGCCGTCGTTCCAGAAAAACCTGCCCGGCGTGCAGAAGACCGCCGCGGCGCAATCGCTGGTCTGCCAAAACTCGGTGTTCGGCAATGGCGCCGGCTATGGCGACTACCTCGATGTCCCGGCCAACATCGCCGGCCGCAACTTGCCGGACGTGTCGCTGAACGCCGACCCGTACAGCGGCTACGCCGTCTACACCAACGGCGCGTGGGACGTCGGCTCGGGCGGCACCAGCTTCGTGGCGCCGCAGCTGAACGGCATCCTGACGCTGATCAGCGCCGGTTTGAACGGCCGCGTCGGACCGATCAACCCGCAGTTGTACGCCGCCTTCAAAACCTACGGCTACGGCGCCGGCTCGCCGTTCAAGCCGATCACCGCCGGCACCAACCAGTACTACCCGTCGACGGCCGGCTACAACCCGGCCACCGGCCTCGGGTCGCTGGACGTGACCGCGCTGGCCAAGGTGCTGGGCGTCAAGTAAGCAACGACCGGACGGCGGCGGGGGCCGCCACCGTCCCTCCATAACTTTTTTATACGGATCGCAAATGAAATTCTTCAAACAATGGATCGTGGCCGCCACGCTGGCGCTGTGCGGCGCCGCCGCGCACGCGGATATCTACATCCCCAAGGATATCGGGCCACCTGGCGTGTTCACCAATACCTGGACCTTCGCCGGTTCCAACGATGCCGCGCATGTCGCCGGCGCGGACTTCGCGGACATCTTCCTGTTCAACGTGCCGGACGCGCAAAATATCTCGGTGTCGCTCATCTCGTTGCTGCAGGTCGGTTCGCCCGGCGTGAGCTTCGCCGGCGCCAACAGCGGCTTCGTCATCTTCAACTATGGCGATAAAACCCCGTTGTACGGTGTTGACGGCACCAACGTCGGCTCGCTCACCGGCGCGCCGTTGCTGCTGAACTCCGGCACCTACGGGCTGTTCGTCGCCGGCACCTATCTGCTCAACGGCGGCGCTTACGGCGGCCAGATCTTCGGCGCGCCGCTGGCCGCCGTGCCGGAATCGTCGACCGTGCTGATGCTGCTGGCCGGCATGGCGCTGGTCGCCGGCGCGGTGCGCCGCCGCGCCTGAGTATTCCGGGTGTTATGCGTTTGACGAAAGGCCGCGAGCGATCGCGGCCTTTTTTTATTCAGCGCGGCGGCAGGCCACGCGAATTGGCGCAGGGATCGTTCTCGTCGGGGATGTGGCGCAATTTGCTGGTGGCGGCGGCCGGCGCGGGTGGCGCGCAGCCGGTGCGCGATGCGGTGCCGGATGCCGCGACGGGCGCGGGCGGTGACGCCGCTTCTTGTTGTGCCGGGGTGCAGGCGCCGAGGCAAAGCAGGACCAGCAGCCGCGATGTTACAGAAGAAACCATGTCTGACTCCGTATGCTCAAGCAACAACACCGCGTCAACGACTCGGCGCCAAGGTTCCACCGCCGGTTGGCGGCTCGGCGCGGCGCCGATACAACCCAAGTTCAGACACGCCCGTGCGCCGCGCGGCGGGTCCGGATCAAGGCGACCGCCTGGTTGCGCGCGCCGCGGTGTGCCGCTCCGGCGCCGGCGGGAGTTGCGCAAGATGGAGCAGCGTGCCGATGTGCTGCGCATAGCGCGGATCGGCCGATTCGTTGATCAACGGAAGGTTGAGCACGGAAAACGCGGGAATCCATCCATCACCTTCGTCACCGCCCCGGCGCATCGCCAGTTGCGGATTGAACTGGTAATGTCCCGTCGAGACACGCTGGAACAGGCGCCGGTTGTAAGCGTAGTCGCGATCGATCTCGTTGCGTGACAGCAGCCCGGAAATGAAGGCGCGCTTCTTGCGTTCCGGTGCCAGCACATTGGCCGGCATCATCTCATAGGCGTCGAGCAGCATGCCGGCGTCGAAGCTGCCGCGATCGCTGGCGTCGGCGCTGCCGAAGCACGATTTGAACTTCACCCACATCGTCTGAAACAGCAAATACTCGGACTGGCGGCGGTCGATGCGCACCAGGCGCCCACCGGCCATGACGTCGATGCAGGCCGGCGCCACCAATTGGTAGACCGCGCCAAACGAGGTCTTGGCGTACTGGGCGTCGCGAAACGCCGTCGCCATCGCCCAGTGCAGCGCGTTGCGGCCCAGGTGGTCGATGGCCGAGGTGTCGGCGCCGCGTTCGATCAACGCCTCGATCAGCGCGATGTTGCCGGCCGCCGCCGCCGCCATCAGTGGCGTCTGGTTCATCTGCGTGCGATGCTCGACGCCGTGCTTGTCGCATAGCCGCAAGATATCTTTGATGTTGCGCGCGAAATACGCTTGGTAGTGGCGCCGGCCGAGCGTCGCGCCCACCTGGCGGAAGTTGCGCGCCTGTTCGAAACCGGCATGGTGGGCCAGGAAATGGGCCAGGACCGGTTCGTCGAAACAGGTCGCGTAGTCGTACAACTGGTTCTTGTGCTTGCTGCCCGCCGCCTGCTCGCTGAACACCTTCGACAGCGTCTCGCGCAGCTTGGCCTCGTCGAACACCGGCCACGGCACTGGCAGGGTCTGGAGGATCATGCGTTCGATCGCCTCGGCCTGTTCCTGCTTGCCTTGCAACGCCAGCTTGCGCGCTTCCTTTTGCCACTCCTCATGGCTCGACGCTTGCGCGTCCAGTTTGAGGGCCGCGTTGGCCTGCGCGATATCGAGCAAGCGCAGTAGCGGATGGCCGGCATCGGACTCGATCAGGTAGACGTTGCGCACCGCCCTGGTCAGCGCCACATACAAGGCGTTGACGTAGAACTTGTAGATCTCGAGCGACTTGTCATGCTTGTCTTTGGCGCGGCCGTACTGCAGTTCGTCGCCGGCGAGATCGGCCGCGCTGACGCCGTCGGCGATCTCATGGAACTGAGCGCGGTTGTCGGAGATGAAGCGGTACAAGACGATGCCGTCGTATTCGAGTCCCTTGGCTTCGTGCACGGAGAAAATCAGCGGCGTGTCGAACACTTTTCGCGCTTCGGCCTTGTCCTCGTCACGCAACACCAGCACCGCGAAACGGGTCGAGCGACGCGTCTGCGCGTTCAAGTCGCGCCGCGCGCTGTCGTTATCGGCCAGCACGCTGACCGCGCCGGCTTCCTGGTTGACGGCGTCGACCAGGAAATTGCTCTCGCGGTCGATGGAGCCGAAGCGGCGGTGCTTGATCTTAAGGAGGGCGTTGGCGATCCGGGTCACTTGCGTGCCGTTCCTGAAATTGGCCCGCAGCACCTGCAACTGCTGTCTTTCGGCCAGTTCCGGATCCCGCCAGAACAGCGTTTTGATCTTGCTCCACGAGAAAAAATTCGGGTGAACGATCTGGTTCGAGTCGCCACACAGCAAGAATTGGCCGGGTTTCTTGAGCGTTTGCAGTATCAGCGCCAGTTGGACGACGGTGAGGTCCTGCACTTCATCGACCACCACGAAATCGTAGCGGGGCGCCGCCTGCCGCTGCCAATCGTGCGCCACCAGATTCAGGTCGAACAGCCCGGCCTCCCGCAACCATGCGCGGTAGCGCTCGAACAAATCGTACAGCGCCGCGCGCTCGCCGGCGGCGAAAATCGATTGGCGCGCGCCGAGCGCGAGGTATTGCTCGCGCGTGAGCACGCCGGCGGCGTCGGCGGCGAGCACGCCGCGGATCTCCTCGAAGGCCTGGTGAGCGTCGATGCCTTTGAATTGCTGGCGCATGCGCGCGAACCAAGCGGAGAAATCACGCCAGGTGGCCTCGCGGCCGGCCGGGACGCGGATCGACTCGAGGAATTCGCGGTAGGACAGGAAGGTCGCCTCCTGTCCGTCGCGTTCGAATCCCTGCGCGTAGTACAGATCGCGCGCGGCCTGGGCCAGGTAGGCCGAGTGGGTGACGTACAGGACCTCGCCTTGCGCCTGTTTCAATTTTTCGAGGGTCAGCGCGGTTTTGCCGCTGCCGGCACTGCCGACGATGATCAGCGGCGCGGCTTGCTGATAGATCGTGTGCTGCGCGTCATCGAAGGAAATCACCTTGTCGAGCCAATGGACGTGCCGGCGTTCCGGGTGCAGATAGCGGACCGGTTCGGCGTCCCGGCACGCCTCGGCCGCCTCGGCCGCCGGAATCTTGGCGTCGTCGATCGTGGCGCCCCGCAGGAAGCGCGACTTGTCGTAGGCGTGTTGCTCGATCACCTCCAGCATCAACGCGTACACTTGCCCCTGGAACCGGATGGTGGAGAACAGCAAGCGGTCGGCATAATCGAGCTTGGCGCGATAGAATTTGCCGTGCGCCAGATTCGACAGTTGCTTGACATCGGCCGAGCGGAAGTCGTCGCGTTCGATCGCCTGTCGGACTTTGTCGTACTGCGCCTTGTTGCGGGGCGGGGTGAATTCGGCGTATTCCAGGATCTTCATGGGCGGCGGCGTGTTATGACCACGATGACTTTGCGATCCGATATTCTATCCGATTTGAAAGCGCGTGGCGGCGGCCGGACACCCGCTCATTCGGCGTCCTCATCGGGACCATACTCCAGCGGCATCACACCTTCTTGCGCAACGACGTGTGGATATTCCTGTCCGGCCAAGGCATTTTTTTCCTTGCCTTTTTTGACGATTTCGAAACGCCAGGAGGCGCCCGCATCGTATGCGTAGTACAGCTTCTTGTTGCGGTCCAGGGGGTAGATATCGCAAAGACGACGATCCCATATGTCGCTGTTGTCAGGGTCCCACTCCCCATCCGGGGTGAACCAGGTCCGTTTGCCGCGCAAGCTATTGGCCAGGTAAAAGTCCGACAGGTGATCGCCATCGAAATCGACCACGTCGAGGATCTCGGATGCCAGGTCATCCAGCATGGAATCCGCGGGCAACTCTAGCACGAAGGAAAACGCCCCCGAAAGATACCTGCCGGAGACGCATTTGATTGAAAGTGTGTAGATGCTTTTCATGGATTGTTGGCTTTGCATGTCGACTTGTCAGGAGACCGGGTCCACGTCATTGTATGCGAACATCCACGCTCGGGCGCGAACCCCGGCGCGGCGGCCAATCACCTTTGCGGGCACTACAGCGGCTTGCTGCACCAGCGGAAGTCGGGGTCGTCGGCATAAGGGCGGATGTCGAAACCCAGGCTCGTCATCAGCTTGAGCATGCCGGTGTTTTTACACAGCACCAGGCCGACGATCTCGCTGAGCCCTTTGTCGCGCGCCACGTCCATGATCCCCAACATCAGGCGCGTCCCCAGGCCCTGGCCGCTGAAACGGTCGTCGACCAGCAGCGAGAACTCGCAGCTGCTGCGGTCCGGATTGGCGACGTAGCGCGAGACGCCGATGATGCTCGACGTGGCGATGAATTCGCCATCGGGCCCGGGCGCGCGCTCCGTGCGCACCGCCACCAGCGCCATTTCGCGGTCGTAGTCGATCAGCGTGTAACGGGCCAGCATGGGCACCGACAGCTCCCGCAGCGAGGAGGCGAAGCGGTAGTAGCGTGACTTTTCCGACAGCCCGCGCACCAGGTCCTGCAGCATCGAGGCGTCGTCCGGCTGCACCGGCCGCAACGTGTACTGGCCGCCGCCGCGCATGGGCCACTCCTGCGTGTAGTCGGACGGGTAGGGCAGGATCGCCAGGTGGTGGTAGTCGCGCGTGGCCGGCGGCGCGGCGTCGATGACGATGCGCGCGTCGACCACCAGCGCGCCGTGCTCGTCGACGATCAACGGATTGATGTCCATTTCCCTGAGCTGCGGTGGCGCGCACACCATCTCCGATACCCGCAGCAGGATTTGCTCGATCGCTTCGCGGCGGGCCGGTGGCGCCCCGCGCCATTCGTCCAGCATCCGCGACGCGCGCACGCGCCCGATCAGGCGCTGCGCCAGGAACAGGTTCAGCGGCGGCAGTTCGACGGCGCGGTCGTTGATCAGCTCCACCATGACGCCGCCGGCGCCGAAGCTGATCGCGGGGCCGAACAACTGATCCGTGATGACGCCGATGTACAGTTCCCGGCCGTTGCGCTTGCCCGCCATCTTCTGGATCGTCACGCCGTTGATGCGCGCGCCCGGCGCCAGCCTGCCGACCGTGGCCATCATGTCGCCATAGCCGTCGCGCACGGCGGCCGCGTTGGTCAGGTCGAGCGCCACGCCCTGCACATCGGATTTGTGGGCGATGTCGGGCGAATCGATCTTGAGCGCCACCGGGTAGCCCAACTGGCTGGCGATGAGCATCGCTTCGGCGGCGCTGCGCGCCAGGATGGTTTGCGTGATGGGGATGTGGAAGGCCGCCAGCAGCGCCTTC
>JBDSKP010000613.1:0-2207 GCA_039916925.1 Duganella sp. | reverse complement strand
GCTGCCGGAGGCGCCCGAACCGAACGCCGCGCCCATGTCAGCGCCCTTGCCGTGTTGCAGCAAGACGAGGCCGATAATGGCGATGGCCGAAACGACTTGCACGATGATTACCAGATTGAACAAGCTGCTCATGTTATTCCATTCAAAGATTAAATAGTTTTGTATCGTTTTGTTTCACGCTTGTTTCCAAGCTGCCAACAAGCCGTTTTTTTCTACCACCGCGTCGTTACCGCCCGGCTTTTACACAACACTTAGACGGCGTGGATGATTCCGAGGAAATCCGCCGCCTTCAACGCGGCGCCACCGATCAGGCCGCCGTCGATATCCGGCTGCGCCATCAATTCCTTCGCGTTTTCGGGCTTCATGCTGCCGCCGTACAGGATCCGCACGCCGGCCGCCGCCTCGGGATTCTTCCGCTCCAGGCGCGCGCGCAGGAAGCGGTGGGCGTCTTGCGCGATTTGCGGCGTGGCCGTCTTGCCGGTGCCGATCGCCCAGACCGGCTCGTACGCCAGCACCACCCTGGTCAGATCGGCCGCCGGAATCACATCCAGCGCCGCCTGCAACTGGCCGCAGATGACCGATTCCGTCGTGCCCGCCTCGCGCTGCTCGAGCGTCTCGCCGACGCAGATGACCGGCGTCAGGCCGGCCGCCAGCGCGGCGAGGGCCTTTTGCGCCACCAGTTCGCTGCTTTCGTTGTGATACGCGCGGCGCTCGGAGTGGCCGCACAGCACGTAGCGGGAAGCGAAATCGACCAGCATGCCGGCCGCCACCTCGCCGGTGTAGGCGCCGCTGGCGTGGACCGACAAATCCTGTGCGCCCCAGGCGACCGGGGTGCCCTGCAGCTCGGCCTGGCACTGGGCCAGATAAGGGGCCGGCACGCAGACCGCGCAATCGGCACGCGCGGCGCCGTCGGCGTTCAGGCCGGCGACGACGCCGGACAACAATGCCGAGTTGGCGGCGCGGTTGCCGTTCATTTTCCAATTGCCGATGACGAGTTTGCGTCGCATAGTAGCCTAAAATTCAATAACCCGCTATTTTAACGCGGGGCCGGGGGCCGGTCAAACCGGGCATCCCCGCGCCGCCGGCCGGGATAGCGGAAATACCACGCGAAGTCGTTAAATTACTTGCAACATGATCTTGCCGACATGACTGCCGCTTTCCATCAGCGCGTGCGCGGCGGCGGCCTGCTCCAACGGGAACACGGTATGGATCACCGGCTTGATCTTGCCCGCCGCCATGATCGGCCACACCTTTTTCAGCAGGTTCCTGGCGATCGCGCCCTTGAACTCGACCGAGCGCGGGCGCAAGGTCGATCCGGTGATCGTCAGGCGCCGGCGCAGCACCTGGCCCAGATCGACGGTCGCCTTGCCGCCGCCAAGGGTGGCGATCAGCGCGATGCGGCCGTCGTCGGCCAGGCAGGCGATCTCGCGCGGCACGTAATCGCCGCCGACCATGTCGAGCACCACGTCGACGCCGCGGTCGTTGGTCAGCGACTTGACGACCTCGGCGAAATCCTCGGTCTTGTAATTAATGCCGCGTTCGGCGCCCAGCTTGACGCAGGCGGCGGTCTTGTCGTCGCTGCCGGCGGTGGCGAACACGCGGTGGCCCATGGCCGACGCCAGCTGGATCGCGGTCACGCCGATGCCGGAGGTGCCGCCCTGCACCAGCAAGGTCTCGCCGGCGCTCAGCTGGGCGCGGTCGAACACGTTGCTCCACACGGTGAAATAGTTCTCGGGAATAGAGGCGGCCTCGAGCATGCTCCAACCCTTCGGGACGGGCAGGCACTGGGCCACGGGCGCGACGACGTACTCGGCGTAGCCGCCGCCCTGCACCAGCGCGCAAACCTGGTCGCCGATATCGAGGGTGGTGTAATCGAGGTCGCCGTCGACGATCTCGCCGGCCACTTCCAGGCCCGGCAAGTCGGAGGCGCCCGGCGGTGGCGCGTAACTACCCATACGCTGGAACACGTCGGGACGGTTGACGCCGGCAGCATGCACTTTGATCAGCACCTCGCCGGCCTTCACCACCGGCATCGGCCGCTCGCACAGTTTGAGCACATCGGGCGTTCCCGGGTGGGTGATTTCAATTGCGCGCATAAGCCTTCTCCAGACAAAATTAAACAAGCAAAGATTGTACGCGAGAAGGAAAACCGTTGTTTTTCGATGCGTGCCTTAACAATTAATCGGTAGCCGTGCGCGATTGGCGCG
>JBDSKP010000612.1:0-2771 GCA_039916925.1 Duganella sp. | reverse complement strand
TCGCCCTTGCCGGCCAGGTTGAAATAGGCGTGGTTGGTCAGGTTGACCGGCGTCGCCTTGTCGGTGATCGCGTGGAAAGCGATACGCAATTCGTTATCGTCGCGTAGTTCATAGATGGCCGTCACCTCCAGGTTGCCGGGGTAGCCCTGCTCGCCGTCGGCGCTGACGTAACTCAGTATCAGTCCGGACGAATTGGGCGTGGTGAAGGTCTCGCCGGTCCACAGCCGGCGATGGAAGCCGTCGGTGCCGCCGTGCAGGTGGTTGGCGCCGTTGTTGACGTCCAGCTCAAAGGTCTCGCCGTCGAGCGTGAAGCGGGCATTGGCGATGCGGTTGCCGTAACGGCCGATCAACGCGCCGAAGTAATGCGATTCGCCCATGTAGCCGGCGACATCGTCGTAGCCGCAATTGACGTCGGCCAGCGTGCCGCTGCGGTCGGGCACATGGATTTCGGTGATGGCGCCACCCAGGTTGATGATCTTGACCATCATGCCGTTGGCGTTGGTGAGCGTGTAGCGGGTGACGTCGCGGCCGTCGGCCATCTGGCCGAACGGGGATTCAGTGATCGAAGCTTGCATCGTTAACTCTCAAATGAGGCGACGGCCGGGGGGAATGAACCCACCGGCCGCCGCGGTTATTCTGTGTGGCCGCCTGCGCGACCTACCGCATGGACTCGGTTCAAGCGATCGACGGTTTTCCGAAGACCGGCATGCCCTGCTCGTCCCACTTGAGCGGTTTGACATAAGTGTGACGGTCCGGATTCCACAGCGGATCGCCGATAATCTCGGTGTAGGTTCGTGCATGATAAACCAACATGACAGTTTCGCCATCATCGCCGATGGTGAAACTGTTATGTCCCGGGCCGTAGACACCGTGGTCGAAGCAGGTTTGCAGCACCGGCTCCTTCAGTTTGGTCCACGAGGCCGGGTCCAGCAGGTCGGCGTTTTCGTCCGCCCACAGCAGGCCCATCGCGTAGTTCTCGTCGGTGGCGCTGGCCGAATAGCTGATGAAGATCTTGCCGTTCTTCTTGAGCACCGACGGCCCCTCGTTGACCCAGAAACCACGGATCTCCCAGTCGAACTCCGGCTTGCTCAGCATGACCGGCGGGCCGCCCAGCCGCCACGGCGTCTTCATCGGCGCGATGTACAGGTTGGAGTTGCCCTCGATGGCGATATCCTTCTGCGCCCACAGGTAGTACAGCTGGCCCTTGTGGGTGAAGGTGGTGGCGTCCAGGCAGAAGGTGTCGATGCCGGTGTCGATCTGGCCCATGAACTCCCACTCGCCTTCGAGCGGGTTGGCGTTCTGGTTGCGGATCGCGTACATGCGGTGCTGGAACAGCTTGTGCTTGATCTCGCGACTGGGGGCGGCCGCGAAGTAGACGTACCAGGCGCCCTCGTTGAAGTGGATCTCCGGCGCCCAAACCAGCTCGCTGTAGGCGCCGCTATCCGGCTTGAACCAGGCATCGACCTTCTCGGCGTCGGCCAGGCCGGCGATGGTCTTCGCGCGGCGCAGCTCGATGCGGTCGTACCGCGGCACCGAGGCGGTGAAGTAGTAGTAACCGTCGCTGTGGCGAATGATATAGGGGTCGGCGCGCTGTTCGATCAGCGGCTGCAGTACGTCGTTATCCATTGCTTCGTTTTCCAAAAAATTAGATTGCCACATAAGATTCGGCTCCCATTTTCTTCTTCACTTCCGTGTAATACTCGTCGGTGACCCGGTATTTGAACATCAAAAGGCCCATCAGGGTGTGGAAGAAACCCGGGATCAGGGTCATCATCAGCACGATGCCGTGCAGCGCGAACGCGGTCTGCTCGTGGTTCGGCTGATACTGGAAGTACGTCAGCAGGCCGCCGGCCAGCGCGCCGGCCACGCCCATGCCGGCCTTCTGGCAAACCGAGATGCCACCGAAGGCGAAACCGGAGACGCGCTTGCCGGTCTTGACCTGGCCGTAGTCGATGGTCTCGGCGATAGCCGACCAGAATACCGGCGCGTGCAGGTCGACCACGAACGACAGCACGAAGTACAGCACGAACGCCAGCATGATGTCGCCCGGCTTGACGAAGAAGTAGATCGCGGCGCTGATGACGCCGACGGCGATCTGGCTCCAGCGGAACAGCTTGACCTTGCAATAGAACTTGGTGATCCAGGTCGAGGCGACCATCGACAGGATCGCCGCCACCACGCCGATCGACAGGAAGGTGGCCACGGTGGCGGTGCCGCCACCCAGATAATATTTGACATAGTAGATCGCCGCGGTGGCGCGCAGCACATAGCCGATGGTGCCGGTCACGCAGACGCCGCACAGGATCAGCCACTGGTCGTTTTGCAGCAGCACCTTCAGCTGCGCCCACAGCGACTGGCGCTGCACCACGTGCACCACGCGCTCCTTGGTGGTGAAGAAGCAGAACAGGAACAGCGCCACGCCCATCGCCGCCATCACCGCCATCGCCGCCTGATAGCCCGTGGCCGCGTTGCCGCCGCCCCAGCGTTCCGACAGCACGGGCACCACCACGGTGACCATAAAGGCGCCGACCTTGGCGAAGAACAGGCGGTAGCCGTTGGCCGACAGCCGCTCCTGCGGATCGTTGGTCAGGCTGCTCGGCAGCGAGATGTAGGCTACGCCGACGCCGGAGGTCATGACCGTCATGATGATGTAGGTCGAATGGGCCCAGATCAGTTTCGCGTCATAGCCCCAGTCGGGGGTGGTGAAGACGAAGAACACGCTGATGCCATAAGGGACGGCGAGCAGCAGCAGCCACGGACGATAGCGGCCC
>JBDSKP010000611.1:0-4466 GCA_039916925.1 Duganella sp. | reverse complement strand
GTCGAGATCCAGCGCGACGAGAAGGGCCGCGTTGTCGGTGCGGCGTTGCAGGCGGATGGCAAACCGGTCTCGATCGGCGGCACCGAGAAGATGTCGAAGTCGAAGAACAACGGCATCGACCCGGCCGCGCAGATCGGCCAGTACGGCGCCGACACCGCGCGCCTGTTCACGATGTTCGCCTCGCCGCCGGAGCAAACGCTGGAATGGTCGGGCAGCGGCGTCGAAGGCGCCAACCGCTTCCTGCGCCGCGTGTGGGCGTTCGGCTACGCGCAGGCGTCGCGCATCGAATCGGCGTTGAACGGCGCGGCCGCGCCGGTCGCCACCGAGCCGCAGAAAAGCCTGCGCCGCGAACTGCACAAGATCCTGCAGCAGGCCGACTATGACCTCAAGCGCATCCAGTACAACACCGTCGTCTCGGCCTGCATGAAGATGCTCAATACGATCGAATCGGCCAAGCTTGACGACAGCGCCGAATCGAACGCGCTGGTGGCCGAGGGCTTCTCGATCTTCCTGCGCCTGCTGAACCCCGTGGCGCCGCACATCACCCACGTGCTGTGGGAGGAACTGGGCTACGCCAGGGCCCACGGCGACATCCTCAACGCGCAGTGGCCGCAGGTCGACCCGGCGGCGCTGGAGCAGGCCGAGATCGAGATGATGATCCAGGTGAACGGCAAGCTGCGCGGCAGCGTGGTCGTCGCCAAGGGCGCCGACAAGGCCACCATCGAGGCGGCGGCGCTGGCCAGCGAAGGGGTTCAGAAATTCATCGAGGGCACGCCGAAGAAGATCATCGTCGTGCCGGGCAAATTGATCAACATCGTCGTTTAATAGATTAGCGGATGGATATCGGATGACAAACATGGCAAGCAGGTCCCGGTTGTTCCAGCGCGCGCGCTCCCACGCGCGCTTGTGCTCCCTCGTGCTGGCGTTGTCGCTGACGCTGTCGGCGTGCGGCTTTCACCTGCGCGGCGACGGTGGCCATTACACGCTGCCGTTCCCGACGATGTACGTGGGATTGCCGGAGTCGTCGCCGCTGGCGGTCGATTTGAAGCGTAACATCAACGCCAACGGCAGCACCACCGTCGTCAAGACGGCCAAGGAGGCCGATGGCGTCATCGAGGTGATCTCCAATCCGGAACACACCAAGAGCAAAACCATCCTGTCGCTGAACACCAATGGCCGCGTAAGCCAGTACCTGCTCTCGTACAGCATCGTGTTCCGCGTGTTGAACAAAGAGGGCGTCCAGCTGCTGGGGCCAACGTCGATCTCGCTAAGCCGCCCGATCGACTTTAACGAAACCCAGCTGCTGGCCAAGGAGCAGGAAGAGGCGCTGCTGTACAAGGATATGCAAACCGACCTGGTACAGCAGATGATGCGCCGTATCGCCGCCATTAAAATGACGCGCATGTCGGTGCCGGCGTCGACGCCTAGCCCCGCGCCGACGCAATCGGCACCGGCCGTGCCTATCCTTTAAGGGCACGTTTATGCAATTGCGGTTGGAAGCGCTGGACGGGCATTTGGCGAAGCCGTTGTCGCAGCTGTACGTCATCACCAGCGACGAGCACCTGCTGGCGCTGGAGGCGGCCGACAAGATCCGCCGCGCCGCGCGCGCGCAGGGTTATTCGGAGCGCGACGTGCTGACCGTCGAGCGCAGCTTCAAGTGGGGCGAGCTGCTGGCGGCCAACCAGGCGCTGTCGCTGTTCGGCGATAAGAAGCTGATCGAGCTGCGCATCCCGACCGGAAAACCCGGCAAGGACGGCGGCGCGGCGCTGCAGAACTACGTCAAGGACCTGAGCCCGGACAACCTGACCCTGATCACGCTGCCCAAGCTCGATTGGCAGACGCAGAAGGCGGCCTGGGTGGCGGCGCTGCAGCAGGCGGCGGTGTATATCGACATCGCGCAGATCGAACGGGCGCAATTGCCCAACTGGATAGGCCAGCGCCTCGCCACGCAGGGGCAAAGCGCGGACCGGCAGAGCATCGACTTCATCGCCGACCGCGTCGAGGGCAATCTGCTGGCGGCGCACCAGGAGATCCAGAAGCTGGCCTTGCTGCACGAGCCGGGCAGGCTGACCTACGAGCAGGTGCACGACGCGGTGCTCAACGTGGCGCGCTACGACGTGTTCAAACTGAGCGAGGCGATGCTGGCCGGCGATCCGGCGCGCTTGGTGCGCATGCTCGAGGGCCTCAAGGGCGAGGGCGAGGCGCTGCCGCTGGTGTTGTGGGCCGTGTCGGAGGAGATCCGCACGCTATTGAAACTGAAGTCGGGCATGGCGCAGGGCCGGCCGCTCGGCGCGCTGCTCAAGGAATACCGCATCTGGGGGCCGAAAGAGCGCATGATGGACCCGGCGCTGCGCCGCATTTCGCTGCCGACGCTGGAGGCGGCGATGAAGGACGCGGCGCAGGTGGACAAGATGATCAAGGGCCTGCGCGCCAAGGCGCACAACGGCGACGCCTGGGACGCCATGCTGCAGCTGGGATTGAAAGTGGCGCGCGGGTGACGTTCGCCGTCTAACAATGGAATGAACATGGATATCAAGCACTACATGGAACAACTGGGCCAACAGGCGCGCAAGGCATCGCGCGCGATGGCCCGTGCCGACAGCGCCACCCGCAACCGCGCGCTGACCCTGATCGCCGACGCCATCGAGCGTGACGCCGACCAACTGCGCGCCGCCAACCAGCTCGATATGGACGCGGCGGCCGCCAACGGCCTGGCGCCGGCGATGCTGGACCGCCTGGCCTTGTCGGACAAGGCCATCGCCACGATGGTCGAAGGCCTGCGCCAGATCGTCGCGCTGCCCGATCCGATCGGCGAGATCTCCGGCTTGAAATTCCGCCCGTCGGGCATCCAGGTCGGCCAGATGCGCGTGCCGCTGGGCGTGATCGGCATCATCTACGAGTCGCGTCCCAACGTCACCGTCGACGCGGCGGGCCTGTGCATCAAGAGCGGCAACGCCACCATCCTGCGCGGCGGCTCGGAGGCGATCCACTGCAACCGCGCGCTGGCCAAACTGGTCAAGGAAGGCCTGGCCGGCGCCGGACTGCCGGAGGACGGCGTGCAGGTGGTCGACACCACCGACCGCGCCGCCGTCGGCGCGCTGATCACCATGCCGCAGTACGTGGACGTGATCGTGCCGCGCGGCGGCAAGGGCCTGATCGCGCGCCTGATGGAGGAGGCGACCGTGCCGATGATCAAACACCTGGACGGCATCTGCCACGTCTACATCGACGCCAAGGCCGATCTGAAGAAGGCGCTGGACATCGGCTTCAACGCCAAGTGCCACCGCTACGGCACCTGCAACACGATGGAGACGCTGCTGGTGGCGCGCGCGGTCGCGCCGGCGGTGCTGCCACAACTGGCCGCGCTGTACGCCACCAAGGAGGTGGAGCTGCGCGCCGATGCCGAGGCGCTGGCGATCCTGTCCGCCGCCGGCTACCCGCATCTGGTGGCGGCCACCGGGGAGGACTGGTCGACCGAGTATCTGGCCGCGATCCTGTCGGTCAAGATCGTCGACGGCATCGACGAGGCGATGGAGCACATCAACCATTACTCGTCCAAGCACACCGAGGCGATCGTCACCGAGGACCACAGCGCGGCGATGCGCTTCCTGCGCGAGGTCGATTCGGCGTCGGTGATGATCAACGCCTCGACGCGCTTCGCGGACGGCTTCGAATACGGCCTGGGCGCGGAAATCGGCATCTCGAACGACAAGCTGCACGCGCGCGGCCCTGTGGGTCTGGAAGGATTAACGTCGTTGAAATACGTGGTATTCGGTCACGGTGAAGTTCGTCAATAAAGGATACGTATGCTCTGGATCAAAGCGCTGCACATTTTCTTCGTCATGTCGTGGATGGCCGGGGTGTTCTACCTGCCGCGCATCTTCGTCAACCTGGCGATGGAAACCAACACCGCCACCATCGAGCTCCTGACGCTCATGGCGCGCAAGCTGTATCGCTTTTCGATGTGGCTATCGGTGTTCGCCGTGGTGTTCGGCGCGATCCTGGTCTACATGCAGTACGGCGCACACATGCCCGGCTGGCTGCACGCCAAGCTGCTGCTGGTGGTGCTGGTCATCGGCTATCACCACGCCTGCGGCTCGATCCTGAAAAAATTCGAAAAAGGCGTCAATACGCGCAGCCACAAGTGGTTCCGCGTGTTTAATGAAGTGCCGGTGTTCATGCTGTTGGCCATCGTGATCCTGGTTGTCGTCAAACCGTTCTGATCGGAGCATCATGAGCAAAGTCTGTCAGTATTTTTTCGCCATCCACTCGCCGTGGACGTATCTGGGGCATGAGCGCTTTATCGCGCTGGCGCGCCAGCATGCGGTGCAGATCGAGGTGCGTCCTTTCGACCTGGGCAAGGTGTTCGGGGTCTCCGGCGGCATGCCGTTGGCAAAGCGCGCGCCGCAGCGTCAGGCTTACCGGCTGGTGGAGCTGGCGCGCTGGTCGGAGTTTCTTGGCGTGCC
>JBDSKP010000610.1:0-2121 GCA_039916925.1 Duganella sp. | reverse complement strand
TCTCCGGCGACGACGCCGACACCCTCGAGCGCGTCGCCGCCTTGTACGAATCGATCGTCACGGCCGGCGTCTACCGCGCCTCCAGCATCAAGGTCGCCGAGGCGGCCAAGGTCATCGAGAACACCCAGCGCGACCTCAACATCGCGCTGATGAACGAGCTGGCCATCCTGTTCGACCGCATCGGCATCGACACGCTCGAAGTGCTGCAGGCGGCCGGCACCAAATGGAACTTCCTGCCGTTCCGTCCGGGCCTGGTGGGCGGCCACTGCATTGGCGTCGATCCGTACTACCTGACCCACAAGGCCGCCACGCTGGGCTACCATCCGGAGGTGATCCTGGCCGGGCGCCGCATCAACGACGGCATGGCCAAGTTCGTGGCCGAGAAAACCGTCAAAAGCATGATCGCGGCCGGCTGCTACGTCAAGGGCGCGCGCGTCAACGTGCTGGGCCTGACGTTCAAGGAGAACTGCCCGGACCTGCGCAACTCCAAGGTGGCCGACATCGTCGCCGAACTGAAATCGTACGGCGTCGAGGTGCACGTGCACGACCCGGTCGCCGCCAGCGCCGAGGCCTACCATGAATACGGCATCGAGCTCGAAGGCTGGGACCACCTGCCGCGCGCCGACGCCATCGTCGCCGCCGTGCCGCACCGCGAGCTGCTGGCCATGCCGGTCGGCGAGCTGCAGGCCAAACTGACGCCGCGCGGCTGCTTCATCGACATCAAATCGGCCTTCGACACGGCCAAACTCGCCCATGCGGGACACTGCGTCTGGCGGCTGTGAGCATGGACGACCACAACCGAGGCGCGACGGCGTACGCCGCGCTGCTGCATGAGCTGCCGTCCCGCCCCCGGCGCTGGCTGGTGACCGGCGCGGCCGGCTTCATCGGCTCGAACCTGGTGCAGGCGCTGCTGCAACTGAACCAGCGCGTCACCGGCATGGACAACTTCGCCACCGGCCACCAGCACAATCTCGACCAGGTGCGCGCGCTGGTCGGCGAGGCGGCGTGGGCCAATTTCGACTTCCAGCGCGGCGACATCCGCGTGCCGGCCGATTGCGCCCGCGCCTGCGAGGGCGTCGACCACGTACTGCACCAGGCGGCGCTCGGCTCGGTGGCGCGTTCCATCGAGGACCCGGCCGCCACCAACGCCACCAACGTCGGCGGCTTCCTCAACATGATCACCGCCGCGCGCGACGCCAAGGTCGGGCGCTTCGTCTACGCCGCCTCCAGCTCCACCTACGGCGACCATCCGGCGCTGCCCAAGATCGAGGAGCAGATCGGCCGGCCGCTGTCTCCGTACGCGGTGACCAAGTACGTCAACGAGTTGTACGCCGACGTGTTCGCGCGCTGCTACGGCATGGACTCGATCGGCCTGCGCTACTTCAACGTGTTCGGCCCGCGCCAGGACCCGAACGGCGCCTACGCCGCCGTGATCCCGCAATGGGTGGCCGCGCTGATCGCCGACGCGCCGGTGCGCATCAACGGCGATGGCGAGACCAGCCGCGACTTCTGCTACATCGACAACGTCATCCAGGCCAACCTGCTGGCCGCGTGCAGCACCGATCCGCAGGCCGCCAACCAGGTGTACAACGTCGCGCTCAACGAGCGCACGTCGCTCAATCAGCTGCACGCGATGATGTGCGCGCTGCTGGCGCCGCGTTTCCCGCGGCTGCGCGATCACGCTCCGCAGTACACCGACTTCCGGCCGGGCGACGTGCGCCATTCCCAGGCCGACATCGACAAGGCCCGCAAGCGACTTGGCTACGAGCCCACCCACCGCATCGGGGACGGCCTGGCGGTGGCGATGGATTGGTATGTCGACCGTCTGAGCATCAGGTAGGAAACCAGAAGGGCGCGGCGCCGGCGGCATCGGCACCGATAACCCTCATCGTAGCGGTCCATGGGGATAGGATATGCTTAAAATTTCAAATCACTACGTGTCGAAGGTGGCGGCCAGTCTGCTGTTGATCGAAATAATGATGTTGGTGGCGGCCTTTCACGCGGGTGCCGCCATCCTGTTGCTGCACGACGGCGCCAGCGCGCCGCCGCTGCATAATCTGATGGCCTCGGCCCTGACGTTCGCGCTGGCGATCGTGTTCAGCATGAGCACCTTCGGCATGT
>JBDSKP010000609.1:0-5810 GCA_039916925.1 Duganella sp. | reverse complement strand
GTCGGCCGCCGGCGCGGCGGTGGCGGCGGGCGCGATGCCCAGCACCAGCCGCTCGGCGAAGTTGCGCAGCTCGCGCACATTGCCCGGCCAGTCCTCGGCCTGCCATTGCGCCATCTGCTGCGCGCTCCACACCGGCACCGGGCGCCGGTAGCGGGCGGCGGCATCGGCCGTGAAGTGGGCCAGCAGCAGTGGAATATCGTCGCGCCGGTCGCGCAGGCGCGGCAGGTCGATGCTGACGACGCCGATGCGGTAATACAAATCTTCGCGGAATTGGCCCTGCGCGCTCAGTTGCAACAAATCGACCTTGGTGGCGGCGACGATAGCGCATTCGAGCGCGACCGAGTCGTTGCCGCCGAGCCGCTCGAGCTTGCGCTCCTGCAGCACGCGCAGCAGCTTGACCTGCAGCGACATCGGCATGCTTTCGATCTCGTCGAGGAAGACGGTGCCGCCTTGCGCGTACTCGAGCTTGCCCACGCGGCGCTTTTGCGCGCCGGTGAAGGCGCCCGCCTCGTGGCCGAAGATTTCGCTTTCGAACACCGATTCGGGCAGCGCGCCGCAGTTGATGGCGACGAAGTTGCCCTTGCGTCCGCTGGCGGCGTGCAGCAGGCGGGCGACCACTTCCTTGCCGGTGCCGGTCTGGCCGTTGATCAGCACGTCAACGCCGGCCGGGGCGATGTTGCGCACCAGGATTTTCAATTGCTCGATGGTGGCCGAGCGCCCGACCAGGTCCGGCAGCTCCGGATGCCGGGCGCGTTCGGTGCGCAGGTCGCGGTTTTCCAGCACCAGCCGGCGCCGCTCCTGCGCGCGCAGCACCGCGTCCAGCAGGCGGCCGCTGGCGAAGGGCTTTTCGATGAAGTCGTAGGCGCCGCCGCGCATGGCGGCCACCGTCATTTCCACGTCGCCGTGGCCGGTGACGACGATGACCGGCAGCTCGGCGTCGAGCGCGGCGATCTGCGCCAGCAATTCCAGGCCGGAGCGGCCGGGCAGGCGCACGTCGGTGACGACGACGCCGGCGTAATCGGCGCGCAGCAGCGCCTGCGCCTCTTCCGCGCTGGCGCAGGCTTGCACGTTGAAGCCGCCCAGTTCCAGCGTCTGGCTGGTGGCCAGGCGCAGCGCGGCTTCGTCTTCGATCAGGATGGCCTGCACGTCATGCTCCTTGTTGTTGTAGCGGCAGCCGCAGCTCGAAGCGGGCGCCGCCTTGGGTCTGATTATGCGCCGTCAGCTGGCCGTTCATCGCTTGCACGATCGACGACGAGATCGCCAGCCCGAGCCCCAGGCCCTTGCCCGACGGCTTGGTGGTGAAGAACGGTTCGAACAGGTGCGCGACCACCTGTTCCGGGATGCCATCGCCGCTGTCGCTGATGCTGACCAGGGCGTGCCCGCCGTCGCGCGCGAGGGCGATGGCGACCACGCGGCGCTCGGCGGTCTCGACGGCGTCGAGCGCATTGCGCAGCAGGTTGATCAGCACTTGTTCGATGCGCACGCTGTCGCCGGTCACTTTCAGGCCGTCGCCGCCGACGTCGATCTCGAGCGTGACGGCGTGGCGGCGGAATTCGCTCTCGAGCAAAAAGGCCGAGGCCCGCACCGACGCGGCCAGCTCGACCGTGCCCAAGGCTTCATCCTTGCGCGCGAAGCCCTTGAGCTGGCCGATGATGGCGCCCATGCGCGCGCTCGCCTCGCTGATGTGGCCGAGGTTGCCGGCGACCTGCGCGCCCTGCCCCCGTTCGAGGAAGACGCGGGCGTTGTCGGCGAAGGCGCGGATCGCGGCAAGCGGCTGGTTCAGTTCATGGGTGATGCCCGTCGCCATCTGTCCCAGCATCGCCAGCTTGCCCGCCTGGACCAGTTCGTTTTGCGTCGAGCGCAGCAGGTGTTCGGTTTCCTGCAGCTTGGCGTACTTGCTTTCCAGGTGCTCGTTGGTGGTGCGCAGCTGCAGTGTGCGTTCGACGATTTTGTCGTTCAGTTCGAGCTCGGCCTTCTGCAGCGCCGCGCGCGAGGCCAGCCGCTCCTCGAGCCGCCGCCGGCGCTGGTGCGAGGCCCAGCCCGCCAGCGCGGCGCAGGCCAGCAGCAAGGCCGCCGCCAGCGCCCATTGCAGGCCGGCGCGCAGCACCCGCGCCTGGCCGGGGAACAGCATCAGCTGCCAGCCCAGCTGCCCCACCGGCTGCGTGACGTACAAGTCGGGCTTGGCGGACAGGGGCGTCACCGTCTTGCCCATGTATTGCTGGGTATGGGCCAGTTGGCGCTCGGTGGTGGCGTCGAGCGGCGTCAGGCTGCGGTAGATCCAGTCCGGCCGGTTGCTGAGGAAGATGACGCCGCTGCGGTCGGCCAGCACGATGGCGTCGTCGCTGCTGCGCCAGGTGCGTTCGAAGTCGGCCAGGCTGATCTTGACGGCGACCACGCCGGTGACCGGTCCGCCCGCGCTGCCCCTGCCGTAGACCGGCTGGGCGATGAAGTAGCCGGCCTCGGTGGTGCTGGTGCCGATGCCGTAGAAGCGCCCAGCCCTGCCCTTGAGCGCGGCGTCGAAGTAGGGGCGGTAGGAAAAGTTTTTGCCCACGAAGCCCAGCGGCTGGTCCCAGTTGCTGGCGCCGATGGTCAGGCCGTCGCGGTCCATCACGTAGATGGCGCCGACCTTGGCTTGCTGCCGGATGGTCTTCAAGGTGCTGTTGAGGCGATCGATCGCCCGCTTGTCGGACGGCTGCGCCAGCGCTTCGATCAGATCCGGCTGGAAGCCGAGCACGAACGGCAGCGTCTCATACTTTTGCAGCAGCGACTGCAGGTCCGGCGCCATCAGTTGCAATTGGCGCTGGCCCTGCAGGCGCAGGTCGGCGCGGGCGCGCGAGGTGCCGGCCAGATACGAACCGGCGATGACACCCACCGCGCAGATCAACGCGAACACGAGGAGCAGGGATTTTTTGGCGCGCATCGGCAGATTCTACTGTAACCCCGCAAACCGGGGTGGGACCCGGGAGGGTCCGACCCCATCGTGGCTAATCGACTGCCGCCATCCGCATCTCGTCGTTGTGGTGGCGCTGCTGCTCCTCCATCACCAGCTGGCCCAGTTCGCGCTTGAGGGCGTTGAACTCGGCGGCGGCCGGGTCGCGCAGGCGCGGCAAGTCGACGATCATGTCGCGCTTGACCGTGCCCGGCCGGTAGGTCATGACGACGATGCGGTCGGCCAGGTAGATCGCCTCCTCGATGCTGTGGGTAACGAAGATGATGGTCTTCTTCAACTCGGCCCAAATGCGCAGCAGCTCGTCCTGCAGATTGCGGCGCGTCAGCGCGTCGAGCGCGCCGAACGGCTCGTCCATCAGCATGATCGGCGAGTCCAGCGCCAGCACGCGCGCGATTGCCACCCGCTGGCGCATGCCGCCCGACAGGTCTTTCGGGAACCGGTGGCGGAAATCGCTCAACGACAGCATCGCCAGCAACTCGTCGACCTTGGCGCCGATCGCGGCTTGCCGCATGCCTTTGATCTCCAGGCCGAAGGCGATGTTCTTTTCCACCGTCATCCACGGGAACAGCGCGTACTCCTGGAACACCATGCCGCGCTCCGGCCCGGGACCGGTGACGAGCTTGCCATCGGCGGTGATCGTGCCCGACGACGGCAGCGAGAAGCCGGCGATGGCGTTGAGCAGGGTCGACTTGCCGCAGCCCGACGGTCCCAGCAGGCAGACGAACTGGCCTTGCGGAATGTCGAGGTTGATGTCCTTCAGGGCGACGACTTCGCGGCTGTCGGTCTTGAAGACCTTGTTGACGCCGCTGACCTGGATGTGGGTCGGATTCATCTCGTTCATCTTCATATCAATTCTCCAGACCGCGGTGCCAGCGCAGCAAATGATTGTTCAGTTTATTCATGCCGACGTCGATCACCAGGCCCAGCAGACCGATGCTGATCATGCCGGCAATAATCTTGTCGGACCAGAAGTACTCGCGCGCCTCGAGGATGCGGAAGCCGAGGCCGTTGTTCACGGCGATCATCTCCGAGACGATCACGACGATGAAGGCGGTGCCGATGCCGATGCGCACGCCCGACAGGATGTACGGCACGGCGGCCGGCAGCATGACGCGCACAAACATCGTGCGCTGGTTGACGCCGAGGTTGCGGGCGGCGCGGATGTAAATGCCGTCGACCTGGCGCACGCCGGCGATGGTGTTGACCAGCACCGGGAAGAAGGCGCCGAGCGCGATCAGGAACACGGCCGGCGCGTTGCCCAGGCCGAACCACAGGATGGCCAGCGGGATATAGGCGATCGGCGGAATCGGCCGCAGCACCTGCATCAGCGGATTGAGCCACGCGTACATGCGCTGGCTGGCGCCCATCATCAGGCCCATCGGCAAGGCCAGGCCGGCGCCGACGGCGAAGCCCACCACCACGCGGTACAGGCTGCTCAAGGTATCGCCCAGCAGTTCGCCGGAGAACGCCCAGCCCAGCCACGAGCCGGCGGCCGGATCGTAGGCGGTCAGCGGCAACAGGTACTCGATCCATTTGGCGACCACCGCCACCGGCGACGGCAGCACCTGCGGATTGACCCAGCCCAGCATGGCGCTGGCTTGCCACAGCACCACGATCAGAATCGGCACCACGGCCCCGGTGGCGCTTTGGCGCCAGTCTTGTTTTTTCATGTTGTCTCCCGTTTTGTCGTGTGGTTATTTAATGCCCAGGCTTTTCTTCGACGCGTCCAGCAGATCGGTCTTGACCCATTCCTTGGCCACGGGCGGCTTGCGCATCTTGCCGACGCCGGTCTTGAGCATGATGTCGGTGGTGACCTGGATGTGCTCGGGTGTGACGTCGTAGCTGTACGGCGAATTGCTGATCGCGTCCTCGAAGTCGTCCTTGGTGATCTGGTTCTTGAAGATCGTCTCGCGCACGTATTTCTCGGCGACGGCCTGGTTGTCGATGAACAGCTTGGTGGCCTGGACGAAGCAGTTCATGAACTTCTGCGCCAGCGGACGCTTTTCGTTGTAGAACTTCTCGCTCATCACCAAGGTGCGCACCGGCTCGCCGATGGCGGTGTCGTACGGCTTCATCACCTCGACGCCGTAGCCTTTGTTGATGGCCTGCGACGACTGCGGCTCGCTCTGCATGATGGCGTCGAGGTTCTTGCCCATCAACGCCTGGTTCAGGTCGGCGAAGGCGAGGAACACCAGTTGCACGTCCTTGCCCGGCTGGTCGGAGGCGGTCAGGCCGGCCTGCGTCAGCTCGGCGATGAGCAGCACTTCATGGATGCCGCCGCGCGTGACGCCGACCTTCTTGCCTTTCAAATCCTTGATCGATTTGATGCCTTCGTTGGGACGCGCGACCAGGCGCGCGCCGCCCTTGGCGAAGCCGGCCACGACATAGATGGGCGCGCCGTTGGCGCGGCCGGAGATGGCCGCCTCGGAGGCGGTGGCACCGACGTCGAGCTCGCCCGCCAGGATGGCCTGCATGACGTCCGGGCCTTTGGCGAAGACGTGCTCCTCGACCTTGAGGCCGCATTTGGGCGCGATTTCCTTGATGTACGAGACGGCGCCGTAGTGGGCGAATTTGAGGTTGCCGAGGCGGACCACCTCCTGCGCCTGCGCGGTGGCGGCGAAGGTGATGGCGGCGGCCAGGGCGAGCAGACGGAACTTGGGCAGGGATTTTGGCATTGCGTGTCTCCATTGTGGTTGTTGTTGGAGCAGACATTGCAGCTTCCGTGCCAGCGCCGCGGGCGATGGCAAGTGCTTGATTTTAAAGGGATCGGGGAATACGAGGGCGGGAGGAAACTGCGGCAAACCGCAACGGACGATGGCGGCTTTGCGGAAATCCGCGCAATAAAAACCGCCACGGAAAC
>JBDSKP010000608.1:0-10040 GCA_039916925.1 Duganella sp. | reverse complement strand
CCGCCGGCCATCGGCACGAATTGCGAGCAGCTGGCCTGGTCGCCGATGCGGTGGCAACCGACGCAGGTGTTGTCGCGCGTGCTGATGCTGTTCGAGTGCAACCGCGCGAACTCCTTGCCGATGTTGCTGTAGCGGCCCAGCGGGTCGGCCGGCACCAGATACTTGAGCTGGCCGATCCACGGGCTGTACATGAACGGATCCGCGTCATGGCAACTGAGGCAGTTCTTCGACGCCGTGGCCGCCGGCGACCACCAGAACCGGCCGGCGGAAATGCGCTGCGCCGGCGGCGCCTTTTCGTTGGGTGGCGGCACGCGCGAGGCGTCGAAGCCGGTCTTCTGGCCCGGCTTGCCCTCGGCGTGGAACCAGCAGGTGTCGCCGGTGTCGACATTGTGGGCGACGATGTCGACCTCGTCGAAGAACTTGCTGTTCGGATCGCGCAGCTGCTCGCGCCGGCACATGGCCGAAATCTGCGTCTTGCCGTACGACAGGTTCAGCAACCGCGAATACGGCGTGCACTGGCCGAACGAGCCGTCGCCGTACGGCAGCAGCGCCGGACGGTCGCACGTCATGCCCGGCTTGTACGCGGACGGCGTCTTGCCGTCGACCGTGATGGGCACGATGGCGCCGTCCAGGCAGTTGAAGGCGGGAATCTGGCCGATCATGTCGGCGCACACCTGGCCGTACTCGACGGCGCTCTGCTGGCTGAATTTGCTGACGGCGGCCTTGGGCGCGGCCGCCTGCGCCAGGCCCGCCGTGGCGGCCAGCACGATCGCCGATAGCAGCGACACCAGCGACGACAACGACGGCAGCCTCATGATTTCACCCCGCCATCCTGGGTGTAGGGCAAGGCCACCTTGCGGATCGCCTCCATGTAGCGCACATAGCCGGTACAGCGGCACAGGTTGCCGCCGACCCAGGTCTCGATCACCGCGTCGAGCTGCGACGCCGGCACCGGCGCGCGCTTCAGGTGCGACAGCATGGCGGTGGCCGCCATCAGGAAACCGGGCGCGCAGTAGCCGCACTGGAACGAGAAATTCTCGAGGAAGGCTAGCTGCAACGGCGCCAGCGCCTGCTCCGAACCCAGGCTTTCGACCGTGTAGACCGACATGTTCTCGACCGCGCTGACGGGCGTCGAACAGGACAGCGTCTTCTCCAGCACGCCGCCCTCGCCTTCGCGCGTGGCCACGGTGCAGGCGCGGCACACGCCGATGCCGCAGCAGAACTTGGTGCCGGTCAAGTCCTGGCGCTCGTGCAGAAAATCGACCAGCGCCATGTCGGCGTCGGCGGCGTCGGCCTGCACCGCCTTGTCGTTGATGCGGAAACGGATGGGATTGGTCATTTCAGGGACTCCAGGACAGTGCGCGCGGTGACCGGCGTGGCCGTGTAGCGTTTGCCGCCGGTGGCCATCGCCAGCGCGTTCAGGATGGAAGGGCCGATCGGGCACATCACCGCCTCGGCGATGCCGCGCGCCGTGGTCTCGCCCGGCGCCGGCGGTAGCACGATCAACTCTTGCTGCGGAATATCGGTGGAGCGCGCGATGGCGTAGCGGTTCAGGTTCCAGGTGCCGTTGCCGGGCCCGGTGCGGTCGTTCGGGCAATGCTCGAGCAACACGTTCCCCAGCGCCATCGCGATCGCGCCCTGCGACTGGCCGGATACCATTTGCGGGCAGTGCTGCACCCCGGCGCTGAGCACCGAGACCACCGATTCGACCGCGATCACGCCGGTGCGCGGCTCGATCGTGGCCGCCACCAGCGAGCCGCAGGGCGCGTACGTGGTGCGGCCGAAGCGGAAGTTGATGGCCGGCGGATTGACCAGCTGCGCGCGCGCGACGGACTCCAGCGTATCGACCGTCATGCCCATGGCGATGTAGTCGAGCGGCAAAGTGAAGGCGCCGCTGTTGAACGAAAATTGCGCGGTGGCGAAGCCGCCGACGTAGCTGGCGTGCACCACCGCCACCATCGGCAGCCGCATGCGCGTGGCCTGCTTGACCAGCACCGACCACGGCAGCGACGGCATGTCTCCCGCGTGCAAGCGGTTGTCCTTCCACTTCAGCGCGGCGGCCGCTTGCGGCTTGCCCCAGATGGCGTTGGCCGCCGGCAGCAGACTTTGCAAAATCAACGCCAGGCCGGCCTGCTCGACCACGTGGTACTGGTAGAAGGCGCCCAGGCAGGCGCTGGCCGAGCCGGACGCCTTGAGCACGTAGTTGGGCGGGGTGGGCGTGGCCGGCGTGGTGGTCAGCTTGAGCGAGTCGAACAGCTGGGTCTCGCCCATGTTGATGCTGTTGGCGTTGCGTCCGAGGAAGGCGGCCGGCGCCAGGCCGAGCGCGGTGGCGGCGCCGTTGCCCATGTCGATGTACGGCGTGTAGACGGTGATCGCGCCGTCCGGCTCGATCTGCACGGCGGCGAACATGCCGTCGCCCGAGGTGCCGTAGGCCTCGTTCGACAGCGCAAAGCCCACGCCGTACAGCAACCCCTGGCGCTGTTTCACCTGCTGCGTCAGCTTGCGGTCCCGCCATAGCGGATGCCGCTCCAGACGTTGCAGCATCTCTTCCAGTTGCAGCTCCTGCAAGATCGGCGCGCCGGTCACGGTCGCGCCCCGGCCCTTGCCCAGCAGATTGCGCCGACGCAGCTCGAACGGGTCGATGTTGAGCGCCTGCGACGCCTCGTCGAGCAAGGTTTCAATCGCCATGAAGGCTTGCGGGCCGCCGAAGCCGCGCTGCGAGCCACCCATCAATTGCGGCGTCTGCGTCGACTGGGCGTTGGCGATCGCGCGCGGAATGTCGTAGCAGCTCATCGAACTGAGCGCGGCCAGTTGGGCGACGAACGGCGTCAGGTTCATCTGGTCGCCGCCGTTGAGCGTGAAATCGCAACACAGCGCCTGGATCTTGCCGCTGGCGTCCACCGCCAGCGTCTCGCTGAAAGTCGTCTCGCACCGTTTCAGGCCGACCTGGAACTGCTCGAAGCGGCTCTGCGCCCAGCGCAGCGGCCCGGTCGAGAACGGCGCCGCCAGCGCCAGGTACATCGAAAACAGCGACGAGTCGCGCCCGCCGAAACCGCCGCCGGGGTAGCACGACACCAGATCGATGTCCGTCACCGGATAGGCGCTGCCGTCGAAGATGTCGGCCGCGTTGCGCAGGTCGCCGGTGGGCGACTGCGTGCCCAGCACCAGGTTCAATTGCCGGGTGGCCGGGTCGTACCACGCCAGGCCGGACTCCGGCTCCATGAACATCGGATCGATGGTCTGCGTGTAGAACACGCGCGAGAAGGTCGGCCACGTCTTGCCGTCGATCGCCGCCTGGATGCCGGCGGCGACGGCGGTTTTTTGCGTCTTGTAGTCGGTGCTGTAGACGTAGTTGAACTGCTTGCTGTCATCGCGCACATAGCTGGTGACCGGCGAATACGTGCCGGTCGCGGTGGGCGCCGGCGCGCCGTACCTGATCACGTTCGGATTGAACCGCAGGATCTTGACGGCGCGGCGGTAGGCGTCGAAGTTGGCGAAGATCAGCATCGCCACCGGTTGCCCGAAAAAGTCGGGCGGTTTGCCGATGCTGGCCAGGAACGGGCTGTTCATGCCGTCCGCCAGCTTCAGCTTCTTGTCGACCAGGGCCTGGGCGTCGATCACCGCCACCGGCCGCAGCTCGGCGGGCAGCATGCCCAGGTCGTATCCGGTCACGACCTCGTCGTAGCGGTCGCAGCGCACGGCGTACAGGAACTGCTCGTTTTGCGGCCAATCCTTGAAGTCGCGCGCCTTGAAATCGCGCGCGTAGATTTTCTGCCCCAGCACCTTGGCCATGCCGTCGATGCGCCATCGGGCCTGGCCCGGCGTCGGCGCCCAGGCCGGCACCTCGGTCAAGCGCGGGCGGGCCGCGTTCATCGCCATGCCGGGCAGGCTGGTCACCGACAGGCCGACGGTGGCGCCACTGGCCAGGACTTTTAAAAAGGTGCGACGTGTCACTTCTGGAGTCATGCCCATGTTCCCGTTCCCTAGTAATTGGCTTCCGTACGCGGAAAGCGCAGACGGCAAAGGTGTCGGAATTGCCAGTTGGAATTATCCTAACAGGTCGCGCATCGTGAAAAATCTCACATTGTCACACCCCTCCATATGGGCTGGCGAGATCACCTAAGCGACTGATTTAAAAGGAAAATCCGGAATGGGTGAGTTGGTTTTTCGTTGCTTTTTGGATACATCGTTCGACGCCGCCTTGGCGCGGAAGGCGCGGCGGCTGCCGCGCCCGTCCCTACCCTTGCGTGCGCTCCACGCCACATTTCTGACGCGAAAATCAGGATTTCCTGATGGCGGACTTGCATCAGTGTTACTATAATTTTCCCAAACACAATAACGAGCGGGCATGCCGGCGTGGCGGGCGGTGCGATGACCGGCCCAGGCGGGCTATCGACAAACGGCCAAAGTGTGACCCTGCGGGCGGCGCCGGCATCGTCTACCTTGCCTTCGGAAACGTAGCACTAGTCAGAACCCCATGAGCCCCGGCGACCCCCATAAACTCGAGTATTTCTCGCTTGATCGGCATATCAAGTCCATCTCCCATTACTATCTGGGCACGTTGGCGGCGGTCATCATCATCGTCTTGATTATCTATGCCTCGATGCAGTCCGTTCTCGAACGCCATTCCGTACAGCAAAACATCAGCTTTCTCACCAGCAATCAATTCATCGAATTCCAGCAACTCAAGAGCACCGCGCGCGGATTGATGCGTGGATTCACGACCGACATCGTCCCGGCCAATGTGCTGGACCACATGATCGACGACATGAATCAGCAAATCGCGACCATCAGGGCCACCAGCGCGCAACTGCACCGTCTGCGCCTGCAGCTTGACGAGGACACCAAGCCAAGCGATCTCGACATCCGTTTGCGAAGCTTCGTCGACCGGGCGGAAAAACTGGGCAAGTTGGACCGTGCCAGCCGCGCCAAGCATTACTCCTTTTGGGGACCGATCGATTTCGCCGCCGCGTCGGACGGTGCCATCATGCGCGGATTTCAGCTGGAGATCGCGCAATCGTTTGGCAAGAGCCAGACCAGCATCATCGCGGCCAAGCGGATCAGCGCTTTATTGATCCTGTCGCTGCTGGTGGCGTTATGCGTCGTCGGCGCGCTGGTCATTTTCCCTCTGCTGAAAAAACTGCGCATCGAGTATGAAAAGAAGAAGATCTTCGAACGTGAACTATAGATTCTCGTCGACAAGGATAGCCTCACCGGGCTGTCCAATCGCAGGTCGTTCACTCACACGCTCGAGCGGCTGGCCGCGCCGCGGCATGCGGCCGCGGGCGATCCAGGAACCGGCGCGTTCGCGCTTCTGCTGGTCGATCTCGACGATTTCAAGGCCGTCAACGACACCTTCGGCCACCCGACCGGCGATGGCTTGCTGATCGAAGTCGCGCGGCGGATCGCCTCGACCCTGGCGGCCGGCGCCTTCGCGGCACGCCTGGGCGGCGATGAATTCGCGATCCTGGCGCCAGACCTGGCGGACAAGGCGGCCGCCGCGGCGCTTGCCGCGCGCATCGGCGAGAGCCTGGTCCTGCCCTTCGTCTTCGAAGGGCATACCCACCACATCTCGGCCAGCATCGGTGGCGCCGTTTTCCCCGACCACAGCGCCAACGCCCAAGACCTCATCCGCTGTGCCGACCTGGCGCTGTATGCCGCCAAAACGGAGCGCAACAGCCAGATCATCTTCAACGCGGCGATGATGGCCGACCGCCTGGCGGAAAGCCAGTTGCGCGCCGCCCTGTTCAAGGCGGTCGAGGACGACGAGTTCCTTGTATATTATCAACCCAAGATCGACATCGGCACCGGCCGGCATCTGGCGTTCGAAGCGCTGGTGCGGTGGCGCCATCCGCAGCTCGGCGTGCTGCCGCCGGGACGCTTCCTGCATCTGCTCGACACGGCGTCATCGATGACGGCGATGACCGAGATTGTTGTCAACAAGGTGGCGCGTGACGTGCGGACCTGGCGCGACGCCGGCCTGGCCTGCGGAAGCGTGGCCATCAATATGCCGGAGACCACCCTCATTTGCGAGACCGGCTATCGCATGCTGGCGAACGCGGTGACACGTCACGCGCTCGACTGGAGCGATCTCGCGATCGAAATCACCGAAGACGTTTTCGTGAACAAGTATACGGAGCAGATTCTGGCGACCGTCCTCAAGCTGCGTGAACGGGGGGTGTCGATCGCCCTTGACGATTTCGGGACCGGTTTCGCCTCGCTGACCAACCTGCGCAACTTCCATTTCGACGACATCAAAATCGACCGCAGTTTCGTCTCCGAGATCGGCAAGGACGTCAAATCGGAGCAGATCATCAAAGCGATGATCAACCTTGCCGCAAACCTGGGAAAGAGCTGCGTCGCCGAGGGCGTCGAGACGGAGGAGCACGTCCTGTTCTTGCGGCAGGCCGGTTGCGTCATCGGACAGGGCTATTTCTTCGCCCAACCGCAGCCGTTCGAGATCGCGACGCGCGGCCTGGAGTCGGCGCTGGCTATTTCCTGACGGAGCAGATGTGACTATGACGACACGCAAACACTCCATGGTCCGGGGCTGCGCCGCCCTGGCGCTCGCGATCGCCCTCGCGCCAGCCGCCCGGGCGCAGCCGCCATCGGCCCCGGCGCCCAAGGGCGGCGTGTTTCAACCGTCCGTGGAGGTCGCGCACTACTGGATTTCACCCAGCGAGCGCAAGGCCCTCGATGTCTATCGCGATGCCTGGAAGGTCCAGGGCGGCAAGTGGATCGATATGCCGAGCAAGAACAAGCTGGCCCAAACCAGCATGTCGACCGACATGATCGCCAACGGCTATCCGCCCGCGGTCATCCAGTGGAACGCCAACGGGGAAAGCATGGAGCTGGCGTTGATGGGTGTCATCCAGGATATCGACGACATCGCGGTTGCCGATCATTGGCGCGACTTCCTGCCACGGAACTTGATCAACCACATCAGCTACAAGGGACATATCTATTTCGCGCCGGTCAATATTCATGCCGAAAACTGGGTCTGGACCAACAAGAAGATATTCGATCAATTGAAACTGCCGCCGCCGACAACCTGGGACGGCGTTCTGTCCAGCGCGGCGAAAATCAAGGCCGCCGGTTACATACCCATCGCGCTCGGCTCCGGCGCGTGGGAAATTTCGCTGCTGTTCAACGACATCGTCTATTCCGTCTATGGCCCCAAGGGTTACACGCGCTTGCTGACCGGGGGCGATTCGAACGCCGCCATGGAGCCGGCGATGCTCAAAGCGCTGGACATTTTGCGGCGGTTAAGCGTGTTCGTCGATCCGGCCCGAAGCGGCAAGACCTGGGTCGACGCAACACTGTCGATGGGGCGCGGCCGGGCGGGCATGCAATTCATGGGCGACTACGCGAAGGGGGAGTTGAAGGAGGCGGGACTGGTCGTCGACAAGGATTTCCGATGCACGTTGGCGCCGGGGACCGAGTCGATCTATTTCGTGGTGATCGACGCGTTTGCGTTTCCCGTCACGAACAATGAGCAGGTGCGCCGTTCGCAGCGGCTGTTCGCGCGTCAGATCATGAACGTCAACAATCAACTGGCCTTCAACGGGATCAAGGGATCGATTCCGCCGCGCACCGACATCCAGCGCAACAATCTCGATACGTGCGGCAAAATCGGCCTGGATTTGATTTCGCGCCAGCACGGGCAGGTGTTCGCGCAATCGATGCTCATGCCGCCGCAGATGTCGCAGGGATGGATCGATATCGTCGCCGACTACTTCAACAATCCAAAAATCTCGCCGGAGAAGGCCCAGCGACAGTTGGCGGAAGTGTTGTCGCAGAAGTGACCGGACGACAGCGACAGGATGGAATCCTGACGTGAGATCTTCAACGATCCCAGGTCCGCGGTTTTCTCTTCCCCTCGATCGCGGCGGCGGTAACAAAATTGATACTCAGCTCGAAATCCGAGTATGACAATTCATACTCCGGCACCGGCCCATGGCCCCACCAATCTCAAGAAAAACCTCATTTAATCAGTCACTTGATTCAATAGTCCGGCTTGCCATTTCCCATGGCACGAATAGTGCTGTCTCCGTTGTGAAAAGTATTCCGATAGCGGTCATCCGCTTCGCATCGCTTTTTACTACAAATAAAACGGAGACAAAGAAAAATGAACAAAGTAATTCCCGCGCGACCGCGCAGACCAGCTTCTTGACGTAAGCGCAGGCACCGCCATTCTGGCGGCGCCGCTTGCGCGCCACTCCATCGCTAATTTCACGGCTGACCGAGCCCGGACCTTGCTCCCGCTGGTCCGGCGGGTATCGCAGCACCCTCGATTTTCGGGTGCGGCGTTTCCGTGTGCCCGGTCGCGTCGTTGTACGCATCGCACTATCTTATTGGATCGTTTATGAAAGCATCATTAGTAGCTGGTCTCTTGCTCGTCTCCGCAACCGGCGCCGCCTCGGCGCAATCTGGCATCACCGTCTACGGCATACTGGACGCGGGCATCGCCCGCGAAACAGGGGGTGCCGATGGCGCGGTCACCAAGCTGGCCACTGGCGTGCAGTCCGGCAGCCGGTTGGGCTTCAAGGGGCAGGAGGACCTGGGCAATGGCATGAACGCCCACTTCGTGCTGGAGAACGGACTGGATCTCGACACCGGCAAGGCGCGCCAGAACGGCGCATTGTTCGGCCGCGATGCCTATGTCGGCCTGACTTCCAGCGCCGGTACCGTCAACCTGGGCCGTCAATGCAACCCGATCTTCATCGCACTGGACGGCATCGACCCCTTTGAAACAGGCTTTACCGGTGCCGCCACCAATCTGATGAGCATCGGCTCGGCGCGTACCAATAACACCGTCAGCTACGCAACGCCAAAGCTGAATGGATTGTCGGCCACCGTGATGTACGGTTTTGGCGAACACGCCGGCGATAGCACCTTGGGCCGTACCATCGCTTTTTCCATCGGCTACGCCGCAGGCCCGTTGGTGGGAACCTTGGCCTATGACAGCCTGAAGATCACTTCTTTCAATACGATGAAAGAGGTCCTGCTGGGCGCCAGCTACAACTTCGGCCCGGCGACTGCGCACGCCGCGTTTGAAACCGAAAAGGACGACGTCGGCGGCGATTTCCGCGACTTCCTGCTGGGTGTCTCAGTGCCGCTCCGACAGGGCAAGCTGCTGGCCTCGTATATGAAAAAGCAGGACCGTTCCGCGACCCGGCGGGGCGGAAGACAGCTTGCGGTGGGCTATACGCACGCTCTTTCCAAACGCACCAACCTCTACAGTTCATTCGGCACCATCCGCAACGAGCTGGGCGCCACCAATGTGGTGGGCGATGCCTCCAGCGGCGGCAGCGCGCCGGCTGCCGGGGATGGATCGCGAGCACTGGCGGTCGGGATCCGGCATAAGTTCTGACATCCCGGCGATTAAAACCCACAAAGCACCACCGGGGTCTGCCCCCTTTCGGGATCAGACCCAATCCCACCCCCCTTATCTATTTTGGAGACTCTATGTTTTTTCCTATTTCCTCCCGTCTGATGTCCGCGCTGTGCGCATTGGCGCTGCTGGCCGCGGCCGTCCCAGCGGTCCGCGCCGCTGACGCCGCGCCATCGGCCCATGTGACCATCCTGGCCACCGGCGGCACCATCGCCGGCAGCGGGGCCAGCAGCACCACCACGGTCGGCTACACCGCCGCTACAGTCGGGGTCGACCGCCTGATCCAGGCCGTGCCGGAACTGGCCAAGGTGGCGCAAGTCAAAGGCGAGCAAGTGTTCCAGATCGCCAGCGAAAACATGAGCAACGAACACTGGCTGACCCTCGCCAAGCGCGTCAACGTGCTGCTGGCCCAGCCGGACGTCGACGGCATCGTTATCACCCACGGCACCGATACGCTGGAAGAAACCGCCTACTTCCTGGACCTGGTAGTCAAGAGCAAGAAACCGGTCGTGCTGGTCGGCGCCATGCGTCCGGGCACCGCGCTGTCGGCTGACGGACCGATCAACCTGTACAACGCCGTGCTGCTGGCGGCCAGCCAGGAAGCCGTCGGCAAGGGCGTGCTGGTGGCAATGAACGACCAGATCCA
>JBDSKP010000607.1:0-3654 GCA_039916925.1 Duganella sp. | reverse complement strand
AGCGGGCGTTGCGGGTGGAGTTGGCGCGCCTGTTCGCGGCGCAGGCCAAGCTGTCGGGCCGGCAGGCGCAGGCCGTTCAGGGGGCGCAGCCGATTCAGCCGGCGCAGCCGCCGGCGGCCTTGCCTTCGGCCGCCACGCCTCCACTTACGCCGTCATGACCCGATTGCTCCGCTTCCTGCTGCGCGCCTACCAGCTGACCATCAGTCCGCTGCTGGGGCCGCGTTGCCGCTTCTATCCGAGCTGTTCGAATTACGCGCTGGAAGCGCTGCAGGTGCATGGCGCCGCCAGGGGCGGCTGGCTGGCCGCCAAACGCGTGTGCCGCTGCCATCCGTTCAACGATGGCGGTTTCGATCCGGTGCCTCCGAAGGACGCGCCGGATGCCAAGAATTCCTCTTCAACGACCGCTTGCGGTTGCAACCACTCCTGATAAATACCCTAATGGATATCAATAAACGTACCATCCTGTGGATCGTGTTTGCCGTGTCGCTGGTAGTTCTATGGAACAACTGGATGGTCTCGACCGGCCAGCCTTCCATGTTCTCGCCCGCGCCGGCCCAAACCGCCAAGGCGCCCGAGGCGAAGAAATCGGAACTGCCGGCCGCCGCCACCGCCGAGGCGACCGCCGGCGCCGCCGCATTGCCGGGCGCGACCGCCGGTGCCGACGCCGCCGCGCCGTTCAAGAGTGAGCGCATCACCGTAACGACCGATCTGTTCAAGGTCGACATCGACACGCTGGGCGGCACCATCAAGCGCCTCGAGCTGCTCAAGTACAAGGACGGCGTCGACACCCACAAGAACCAGGTGCTGTTCGACGTCGACAACGCCACCGGCAAGACCTACCTGGGCCAGACCGGCCTGGTCGGCGCCGCCGGCCTGCCGAACCACACCACCGGTTTCGTCGCCAAGCCCGGCCCGCGCATGCTCAACGACGCCAACCAGATCCAACTGGTGCTGGAAGCGGAGCAGGGCGGCGTCAAGCTGACCAAGACCTTCACCTTCAAGCGCGGCGACTACGTGATCGACGTGCGCCACGACGTCACCAACGTCGGCACGGCGCCGGTCAAGCCCGAGCTGTACCTGCAACTGGTCCACGACGGCAACAAGCCGGCCGGCGACTCGTTCTTCAACAGCAGCTACACCGGCCCGACCTTGTACACGGCGGCCGACAAGTACCACAAGCTGAAGTTCGAATCGCTGGAAAAAGCCTCGGCCGAAGCGGCCAAGACCGGCAAGGACGTGGTGCAGGACCACCCGACCAAGGCCGACAACGGCTGGGTGGCGATCTCGCAGCACTTCTTCGTCTCGGCCTTCGTGCCGCAGGATAAGACCGCGCGCACCATCTTCACCAAGAAAGTGACGACCAACCAGTACGCGATCGGCACCATCCAGCCGCTGGGCACGCTGGCGCCGGGCGCCACCGTGACCTCGGACGCCAAGCTGTATTCCGGTCCGCAGGAAGAAAAACTGCTGGAAAAAGTCACCCCGGGCCTGGAGCTGGTCAAGGACTACGGAATGCTGACCGTGATCGCCAAGCCGATCTTCTGGGTCATGGTGCATATCCACCAGGTGCTGGGCAACTGGGGCTGGACCATCATCGTCTTCACGATCCTGATCAAGCTGCTGTTCTTCCCGCTGTCGGCCGCCGGTTACCGCAGCATGGCTAAGGTCAAGCTGGTCACGCCGAAGATGCAGGCCATCCGCGAGCGCTACAAGGGCGACCCGGCCAAGATGAACCAGGCCACGATGGAGCTGTACAAGACCGAGAAGATCAATCCGCTGGGCGGCTGCCTGCCGATCCTGGTGCAGATGCCGGTCTTCATCGCGCTGTACTGGGTGCTGCAGGCGTCGGTTGAAATCCGCGGCGCGCCGTGGATCGGCTGGATCACCAACCTGGCCGCGCCGGACCCATGGTTCATCCTGCCGGTGCTGTACGCGATATCGATGTACATCACCACCAAGCTGAACCCGGCCCCGGCCGACCCGATGCAAGCCAAGATCATGCTGTTCATGCCGCTGGCGTTCTCGGTGATGTTCTTCTTCTTCCCGTCCGGCCTGGTGCTGTACTGGGTGGTGAACAACGTGCTGTCGATCGGTCAACAGTACGTCATCAGCAAGAAGTACGGCACGCCGGCGCCCGCCAAGGCGTAATCCGCGCCGTTGGTGTTGCCAGGAAGCCCGTGTTAATCGCGGGCTTTTTTTATATCCTCTACAATTAACCCCATGAATATCGACTCCTCCCCCATCGCCGCCATCGCCACCGCACCGGGACGCGGCGGCATCGGCGTCGTGCGCGCCTCCGGCAAGAATCTGCAACCGCTGATCGCCGCCTTGTTCGGCGCCACCGCCTTGCGGCCGCGCCACGCCACCTACATCCCGTTCACGCAGGCCGACGGCGATATCATCGACCAGGGCATCGCCATCTGGTTCAAGGGGCCGAACTCGTACACCGGAGAGGACGTGCTGGAGTTGCAGGGCCACGGCGGCCCGATCGTGCTGCAACTGCTGCTGGCGCGGGTGCTGGAAGCTGGCGCCGAGCTGGGCTTGCGGCTGGCCGAGCCGGGCGAATTCACGCGCCGCGCCTACCTGAATGACAAGCTCGACCTGGCGCAGGCCGAGGCGGTGGCCGACCTGATCGACGCCTCGACCGAAGCGGCGGCCAAGTCGGCGTCGCAATCGCTGTCGGGAGCGTTTTCGAAGACGGTCAACAAGCTGGTCGAAGGCGTGACGGGGCTGCGCATGCTGGTCGAAGCGACCTTGGACTTCCCGGAGGAGGAAATCGACTTCCTGGAAAAATCGGACGCGCGCGGCCAGCTGGCCGGCATCGTCAGCGCGCTGGACCAGGTGTTCAAGCAGGCGGCGCAGGGCGCGCTGCTGCGCGAAGGCTTGAGCGTGGTGCTGGTGGGCCAGCCGAACGTCGGCAAATCGTCGCTGCTCAACGCGCTGGCGGGTTCCGACGTGGCCATCGTCACGCCGATCGCCGGCACCACGCGCGACAAAGTCACCGAGACGATCCAGATCGAAGGCATACCGCTCAACATCATCGACACGGCCGGCATCCGCCATGCGGACGAGACGGTGGACGTGGTCGAGCGCATCGGCATCGAGCGCACCTGGGGCGAGGTCGGCAAGGCCGACGTGATTTTGCATCTGCTGGACGCCGACCACGGCCCGTCGCGCGCCGATGAAAACATCGTCGCCGCGTTCCCGGAGGGCGTGCCGGTGCTGCGCATCTGGAACAAGATCGATTTGTCGGGCCACAAGCCTAGCGTGGACGCGATGTCGGACGCCACGCACGTGTACCTGTCGGCGCACGAGAACATCGGCATCGACCTGCTGCGCAAGGAATTGCTGCGCATCGCCGGCTGGCAGCAGACGGGCGAATCGCTGTACCTGGCGCGCGAGCGGCACCTGATCGCGCTGAAGAACGCCGGCGCGCATCTGGAGCGGGCTGGCGAGCACGCGGCGCAAAACGACCAATCGCTGGATTTGTTCGCGGAGGAGTTGCGCCTGGCGCAGGCGCAGCTATCGAGCATCACGGGCGCGTTCTCGTCGGATGATTTGCTGGGGGTGATCTTCAGCCGCTTCTGCATCGGAAAATGAGTATTCGCCAAGCATTGCCACCCCGGGGTCAAGTCTAACATTGCTACACGAGCT
>JBDSKP010000606.1:0-3839 GCA_039916925.1 Duganella sp. | reverse complement strand
GATTGACCGTTTGGGCGACCTGGATCGGCTTCATGCCGCCGTCGCGGCGCGAGATGGTCGCGCGGACGGTGACGCGCTGCGCCGACTTGGACAGGTTCGAGACCGGCACTTCGATGCTGACGTCGGCCACGCTGTTGTCCGCCCGCGGCAGCGCCGTGATCACCTGGGCGTCGCCCAGCTTGAAGTCGCGCGTGGCGCGCAGCACCACGTCCTGCCACAAGCCGGTATTGCGGTCGCGGACCGACGGAATCCAGTCCCAGCCCTCCGAGGCGATGAAGGTCGGGCCGTCCTGCGCCAGCGTGCCGCCGTTTTCGCCGGCGCCCGCCGCGATCGATTCCTCCTGCGGCAAGCCGGGATGCGGCGGCGGCGAGACCTTGACCGCGATGACATTCTCGCCCTTGGGCTTCAGGTAGGGACTGAGGTCGAAGGTGCCGCGTACGAACGCGCCCTTCATGCTACCCAGTTTGCGGCCGTTGACCCAGACCTCCGCCTCGTAATTCACACCCTTGAAGGTGACGAACAAATGCTGCCCCTGTTTGAAGGCGGCCGGCGTCTGGAACAGCGCGCGATACCAGTAATCCTGCTTGTTCAGCGACTCGGGAATGGCCATGTTATTGAGGCCGAAGTCGGGATCGGGATAGACACCGCGATCGACCAGGGTGGTCAGCACCGTGCCCGGCGTGGTGGTCTGATACCAACCGGTGGTGTCGAACCCGGCGGACGATATCTGCTGCGCCTTCGCGCTTACCTGCGGCGCGGCCTGCAGCTTCCACGACTTGAGCGTCCACAGATTGGCGTCGTTCCGCACCAGCGCCGGACCACCGTAGGCCGGCTTGGCTTTCGGCTCCTGGAAAGGCGATCCGGATTTCGGCAAGGTCCACGGGTCCTGCGGCGCGAGCTGGCCATACATCTGGCGCACCTGTATCGGCCAGGAGGGGCTGCCGGATTCGAAATTGATCAGCGCATCGTTCGGCTGCGCCGCGGCCATCGCGCGCACCGAGCCATCATCGAGCGCGGTGCCGGCGACGGTGAAGCCGGCGATCCGCCCGGCATAGCCTGTAGCCGCCTTGCTGCGCGGCCCCAGGGAGATATGTGCGCCGGCACCCTCGGCCGGTATAAGCGCCTCGGCCTTCAGCACCGCGTCCTGGCGGGCGATGGCGCTGCCGTTGGCGTACAGGGTGACCTGCTTGCCGTCATAGCCGGCAGCCAGATGCACCCAGGCGTTCGGCGCCAGCTTCAGCGGCGAAACCACTTCCAGGCCATAGCCGCAGAAGCCGAAGGCGCCGTCCACGCTGCACAGGAACCAGCCGGGTCCCGCCTGCGCGCCCGCGACGCCGGCGATCAGCGTGCGGCCGGGAGCCGGTTCCGATGGTTTGAACCAGCCGCTCAAGCCGAACGGCCGCGCCTTGCCCGTCACGGCCGACGCGAAGATGTCGGCCTGTTTGACCTTCTTGAGCAAACCATCGCTGGCGGCCGGGAATTCGGCGTTATACGGTCCCCACTGGTCGCCGGCCTGGGCGCCGGACCACATCATCGCGGCCAACGCCGCCACGGTCATCGTGTGCTTCATTTCAGCTCCGCGGCTTCAAGCGCAGAACGATCGCGGCATGCGGGGCGAGTTTGCCCTCCAGTTTTTTGGTGGTGTCGCCGGTCTTGCCGGTCCAGGCGTCGGTCCAGCTGAACACCGTCTTCGTGGTGTCGAGCACGCGCTTGCTCATATCGTCGTTGACACGGTTGTTGGACCACTGATAACTGACCGGCATGGCCTGCTCGCTACGATTAAGCACCATCACGGCCCACTCGCCGTTATCGAGCGGCTTGGCCCAATACTCCAGCTGGCCGGACTGCATGAAGCGCCACGCCTGGATTCCCAGCTTGTCCTGGTTGATCGCGATCACGTCCTTGTTGGTCAGGATACGCTTGGTGGCGTCCGACATCTTGCGCACGTCGTTACCCAGGATGAGGGGGGACGCCAGCATCGCCCAGGCGGCGAAGTGCGAGCGGTCCTCGTCCTCGGTCAGGCCCCTGCCCACTTCGAGCATGTCCATGTCGTTCCAGTGTCCCGGGCCCGAATGCACGCGCAGGCCGGCCTGCTTGTCGAGGATCTGCAGCACGCCCAATCGCGAGTAGGAGGCCTCGCTGAATTCGCAGTCGAAGCACAGATAGATGTCGCTGGTGGTGCGCCACGAGTGGCCGACGTCCTTGGCCCAATCCCAAGGCTTGTTGTCGCCCCATTCGCACATGCTGAACAACATCGGCCGGCCGGCGGCACGGATCGCGTCGCGCATGGTCGTATAGGCGCCGACGGCGCTCAAGCCCTTGGTGTCGCACCAGTCGTACTTGATGTAGTCGATGCCCCACGCGGCGTAGGTCTGCGCATCCTGGTATTCGTGGCCCCGGCTGCCGGGATGGCCACCGCAAGTCGTGGCGCCGGCATCCGAATAGATGCCGATCTTGAGACCCTTGCCATGGACGTAGTCCGCCAGCGCCTTCATCCCGGACGGGAAGCGCTCCGGGTCCGCCTGGATCACACCCTTCTCGTCACGCTTTCCGTGCCAGCAATCGTCGATGTTGACGTACTGGTAGCCGGCGTCTTTCAGGCCGTTCTTGACCATCGCGTCGGCGGTGTCGCGGATCAGCTTCTCGTTGATATCGCAGGCGAAGGTGTTCCAGCTGTTCCACCCCATCTGCGGCGTGGCGGCCAGCCCGTCGAACTTCTGGGCGTGGGCATTGAAAGCGACGGTACAGGCGGACAGCGCCAGCATATTGAGCATCGAACGTTTCATGGCCGGCTCCTTAGCGCTTGATGGAATTGAGTTTGTCGGCGTATTCCTTGATCAGCTTGAGCGAGCTGGCGTCCGAATCGAACACCGAATACAGGCCTTGCTCCTCCTGCGGCGGATCGCCGACGAAGTCGTTACCCGGCTTCCACCAGTAGTCGGCGTTGGCCGCGCGTCCGGCGCCGCCCCATGCCCAGAAATTGAAGCCGGCGATAGGATCGCCCTTCTTGGCGCCGCCGTAGACGAAGTCGAACACCTCGCGATAGAAGCGGTCTCGGATCGTGGTGCCGGCCTTGATGCTGAACGAGGCACCGTCGCGATCGAGGCCGAACTCCTCCAGCACGATGGGCTTGTCCAGCTTCCTGGCCAGTTCGATGTGCGAAGTCAGATAGTTGCGGCTCTTGGCGATGGCGCCGTCCCACGAACCGGTTGGGTCCTTGGAGTCGAACCAGCCCCAGTTCTTCGGCCACAGGTGATAGGTCAGGTAATCGATATGCTTGGTGCGGTGCGCATCGAGGAACAACTGGGCGTCCTGGGCGGAGCCGGCCAGGCCTTCGCTGCCGGTGCTGACCATGTGGTTCCTGTCCAGGCTATGGATATAGCCGGCGGTTTCGTCGACCCACTTGATGTAGGCTTTTTTCTCCTCCGGCGTGGCGTCGCCGTTGCCGGGGCGCGGCTCGTTGGCCAACTGCCACGACATCAAACTTGGATCTTCCGCGTACGGCTTGCCGGTGACGGTGTTGACGCGCTTGACGATCTTCTGGATCACGTTGCGGTACTCTTTTTGCGCCGCCGCGTTGACGTAGAAGCGCGCGTTCTTTTTCATGAAGTCGTCGTAGTCCTTGGTCACGTTCGGGTCCAGCGCCGGCGTGCCCTCGAACCAGTTCAGGTACTGCGTCATGCCGCCCGACCACTGCCAGAAGTTGTTCAGATAAAGCACCACGGTCATATCCCGCTTGGCCGCTTCGGCCATCAGGAAATCCAGGCCGACCAGCAGGTTCTCATCGTACTCGCCAGGCTTGGCGGTGGTCGCCGGGCTGACGGCGCTTTTCATCTCGG
>JBDSKP010000605.1:0-3258 GCA_039916925.1 Duganella sp. | reverse complement strand
AGCAGCTCGCTGACGTTTTCCAGCAGCAGCTTGAACAGGCGCAGCAGCAATTCCTGCTGCTCGCCGCTGTCGCCGCCGCGCAGCTCGATCTGGAAGCACAGTTGTTTCAACCGCAGGCCGATCTCGGCCAGCGCCTCCTCGCTGTGGGCCAGCTTGGTGGCCGCGCCCAACGATTCGGCCTCGGCCACGAGCACCGGCGCGCCGCTCAGCAGCGAGGCCACGGCGAAGGTCAGGGTGCGGCTCAGCAGGTCGCGCAGCACGCGGCTTTGCTCGTTGTCGGCGCCTGCCACCTCGATGCCTTTTTTGCCGACGAAATGGCGCTCGACCAGCTGCGACAGCGTTTTGGCGTAGCCGTCCCAGTCGCGTGTCTTGACGGCGCGGTTGAAGCGGCGGCCGAACTCGGACAGGTCGCCGGTGTTTTCGGTCAGCCGCGTGGCGAACTGGCTCAGCACCGACTCCGGACCGGGATCGACGCTGGCCACCGGCGCGGCCGGCGCCGGTGGGGCGATGCCGGCGATCTCGTTATAAATATCCCGGTACGCTTCCGGCGTCGGCGCGATGCGCCGCACGGCCAGGCGCTTGAACGCCTCGCGGGCGATCTCGGCCGGATTCTGCTCGGGAGTGGATGGCTTGGACATAGATGACACGCGGCCTTTTAAAAGGTTTTCTGATTACCACCATGATAACGCCGTGTCCTCAATGGCAATGGCCGGAGCAGGGGGCGGATAGTGCCTTTCATCTTGGCATTAGATGTGGGCGATCCGTCAACCATGCCGGGGGGACGCGCGGCCCGTGGTCCGGTTTATCCCCCTATCTTACGCGCGCCGCCGGGCGCACCGCGTCCGATTACTCGATCAGTTGGTTTTTGATCGCGTAATGCGTCAATTCGGCGCTGTTCTTCAATTTCATCTTGACCAGCAGGCGCGCCCGGTATTCGCTCACCGTCTTGACCGACAGCGACAGCTCCTTGGCGATCATGCCGACCGTTTTGCCGGAGGCGATCATCGTCAACGTCTGGTACTCGCGGTCCGACAGGGTGTCGTGGGGCGGCGCCTCGTGGTCCTCGCCGACGTGGTTGGCCAGCTCCTGCGCCAGCGCCGCGCTGATGTACTTGAGGCCGCCGGCCACCTGGCGGATCGCCGTCACCAGCTCGCGCGGCGCGCTCTGCTTGGTCAGGTAGCCGGAGGCGCCGGCCTTGAGCGAGCGGATCGCGTACTGGTCCTCGCGGTGCATCGACAGCATCAGCACCGCCAGTTCCGGCTTTTCCTTCTTGATCTGTTTGAGCACCTCGATGCCGCTGCGGTCCGGCATCGAAATGTCGAGCAGCATGACCTGGCAGTCGGATTTGCGGAACAGCTTGACGGCATCGAGGCCGTTCTCGGCCTCGCCGGCGACGACGATGTCGCGCGTCTCGGCCAGGATTTGCTTCAAGCCCTCGCGCACGATGGCGTGGTCGTCGGCGATGAAGACCTTGATGATGGCTTTTTCGGTCATTGTTATTTTCTCTACTCTTTTTGAATACCCGCCGTGACATTATTTCACAGTGGTAATATTTTCTCCAGCTATTGTAGTGCCGGCCGCCGCCGCGATGAGGGTTTCGCGTGCGGTATCTTGCTTAATCTTGATGGCGACGACGGTACCGCCGCCGGCGGCGTGGCTCAGCGTCAACGTTCCGCCCAGCGCGCGCGCCCGTTCGGCCATGCCGCGCAGGCCGAACGAGGCCGGTTTGGCGCGGTCGGCCTGGCGGATGCCGCGGCCGTTGTCGGTGATCTTGAGCGACACGTGGTGCCGCAGCCGCGCCAGCTTGACGGTCACCCGCGTGGCCTCGGCGTGTTTGGCGATGTTGGTCAGCGCCTCCTGGGCGATGCGGAACAGCGCCGTGGCCTGGTCGTGGTCGAGCGCGATGTCGCGCTGGTTGGCGGAAAAGGTGCTCGGCACGCCGGCCTGCTTCTCGAACTCCTTGACCTGCCACTCGAGCGCGGCCACCAGGCCCAGGTCCAGCAGCGCCGGACGCAGGTCGAGCGAGATGCGGTGCACGGCGTCGATGGTGCGGTCGACCAGCGCGTCGACGTAATCGGTTTTTTCGCGCAGCACCGGGTCGCGGTCGTCGAGGCGGGCGGCCAGCATCGCCAGCGCCATCTTGATCGCGGTCAGGTTGCCGCCCAGTTCATCGTGGATCTCGCGGGCGATGCGGGTGCGCTCCTGCTCCTTGACGCGGTCGGTGTGGGCGCTCAGTTCGGCCAGGCGGGCGCGCGACTGGCGCACCTCCATCTGTTCGAGCTTGCTCTCGGTGATGTTGGTCATCATGCCGTCCCAGCGCACGCCGCCGCCGGGCAGCGCGTGCGGCGTGGCGCGCAGGTTGATCCACTTGACGTCCTTCCAGGCGTCGACCCAGATGCGGCCCTCCCAGTTCCAGCTCCACAGCGCCGACGCCGACGCCTGCATGGCGTCGCGATAGGCGCGGCGGTCGTCGGGCAGGATCAGCTCGAGGAAGCGGCCCGGCTCGGCGTGCAGCTCCGGCGCCGTCACGCCCAGCAGCGCCAGGCAACCGTCGCTCAGGTAGGGGAAGGACACGGCGCCATCGGCGTGCAGCACGAACTGGTAGACCAGGCCGGGCGTGTTGGAGACGATGGCGTCGAAGCGCTCGCGCAGCTCGGCCAGCTCGGCGGCGATCGCCGCGCCGTCGTCGCGGGGGGCGGAGGGGGAATTCATGTTGTGGTCGGTGGACATGCGGTGATTATGCGCGCCAGCGCGCGCGGAAACGTCTCAACAGGCGGCGGAAGCGCGCCGTCCAGCTGCCCGGCGCCGGCATCGGCGGCGTCCGCCGCCAATGGCGCAAGCGGGCCGCCAGCGCGTCGACCCGGCGCCAGGCGGCGGTCGCGCGCAGCGCGGCGATCCAGCGTTCCTTCAAGTCCAGGAACCAGTGCAGCAGGCGGGCGAACCAGAGGATGGTCAGCAGCACCGGCCGCGTCAGCAGGTACAGCCGCGCCACGGCCGCCGCGCCGACCACCTTGGCGACGATGATGACCACCAGGCCGGCCAGCGCGTGGCCGTTGCCCATCGCCCACAGGGCCAGCAGCTTGACGGGGAACAGCAGCACGGCCGGCAACGCGAACAGCACCAGCGCAGCGTACGGCCCCAGGCGGCAGATCCGGGCCTCGAGCCGGTGCAGCGGCGGCCACGCGGTGAGCCGCGCCATCAGGCGCGCGCCAAGCGTCCAGAGCCAGTCTTCGAGCAGCAGCAGCACGGCGGCGAGGT
>JBDSKP010000604.1:0-3021 GCA_039916925.1 Duganella sp. | reverse complement strand
GTCCTTGCGTTCCTTGGCGAGCTTTTTGATGTCGTCCTCGCCGGCCGTGCCGGGGAAGATATCGCTGACGAACAACAGCTGCTTGCCGTCCGGACTGAACTTCGGCTGGCGCGCGCCCAGGGTCAGCGTGGTCAGGCGCTGCGCCTCGCCACCGCCCGCCACGTCGATGCGGTACAGCTGGCCGACGTCGTCGCCGTCGCGCTTGGCCACGAAGACCAGCTGGCGGCTGTCGGGCGACCAGTTCACGGCGCTTTCGCCGCCCTTGCTGAAGGTCAGGCGGCGCGCCGGCGTGTCGTCGGTCAGCGACTTGATCCACAGGTCCGACCATTGCTCCTTGCTGTCGTAGGCGGGGTTGGTGACGCCGAACACGGCCCACTTGCCGTCCGGGCTGGCCGTCGGCGCGCCGATCCGTTTCATCAGCCACACGTCCTCGTGGGTGATCGCGCGTTTCGCGGACGGGGTGGCCGGCGCGGCGTCGGCCGCCAGCGCGTGGCCGCCGAGCGCGGCGGAAAGAAGGAGGGCGGTAATGGCAAGGCGCGGCATGGTCATGGCGGTCGTTAAAAAGACGAAACGACGATAGTGGCCAAAATTGCGGTTGCTGTCAATCAAGTTTCCGTGCGCGCCGGGGCGGAGTTCAATCCCACTTCTTCAGCAGCCGTGCCAGTTCGCCGGTTTTTTCCATCTGCTCCACGGCGTGCCGCACGCGCGCGACCACCGCCGGATCGACGTGGGTGCCCAGGGCCATGTAGGTCTCGGTCTGGTACATCACCTGCGGCAAAATTTTCACCTTGCCGCCATACCCCGAGCGTTGGATGAAACTTTTCAGCCCCGGTCCCCGATGCAGGAAAAACCGGCCCCGGCGCGCCACCAGCTTTTGCAGATTGTTGAGCGGGTCGGCGGCGCTGGCGCTGAACCGCAGGCCGCCGATGCGTTCCAGCGCCTCGGTGGTGCCGAAGCCCCGGTTGGTCAGGATGATGCCGTCCGCGCCCAGCCGGCGCACATCGTCCCAGCCGCGGATGACGACGGCGTCGTCGGCGCGCGCGAGCAGCTGGAAGCGCAGCGGCAGCAGCGGCAGATCGATGTAGGTATATTGCAGTTCGCGCTCCGGCGTGCGCTGGATCGCGCACAGCGCGTCGTGCTGATGGTTGACCACTTCCGAATGGGCGCGCACCAGCGGCAGCCACTGCTGGTCGCCGATGAAGACCAGGCCTGGATCGATGCGTTCGATGGTGCGGAAGATGTCGATGCAGGCGCCGATGACGCGGCCGTCGCCGGCATCGATGAATTTGGGATCGGTGCCGGCCTGCGCCGCCACCCGCAGCGCCACCACCGACCCGGACGCGGCCGGTGCCGGGGCGGCCGCCAGCAGCAGCCAGCAGGCCATCAACGGGGCATGAAATCGTCTCGGCAGCATGATTTATTCGGCTCGATCGCGTAGATTTTATTGTTGTTTAGATATTGCTTATATACTTACCTTTTAACTTCTGGAAAGTATAACAGTGCGCCTGCCGCTGACCGCCATCCTTTGCTGCGCCGCGAGCCCGAGCCAAGCCGCCTCTAACTTCACATTCGACGTCGCGCCGGCCCGCACGGCGTCGGCCTGCGCGTGGTCGAACAACACGACTACGCCCGCGCCTATCTGGGCAATGACGATCTCGTCACCGGCAAGCCCGTGACCGGCGAAAAGGCGCGGTCGATCCAGACGGTAATCTAAGTGTTTCCGGGGTGTTTCGGAGGTCGCGGCGCGCCGCATGCGTGCGCCGGCCGCCCCGCGTCATATCAATAACTCAACTCACCTTGCCACAGGACGGTGCCGAGGTCGACGGCGCCGTTTGAAGGCACGCCTTCGGCCATCAACCTTCGCGCCTGCTCCGGGACGGTCGCGAGCAACTGGCCGCGCGCGCTGACGATGCGGTGCGACGGAATATCGCTGGCCAGGCTGCGCTTGATGTAGTCGGGAATCGCCCGGACAAAACTGTTGTCGGCGCCGATCGCCATGGCGACGTCGCCGTAGCGCACGACTTTCCCGCGCGGTATCGTCGGTATGAAGTCAAGAAACCTCTGGTAGGGCGATTCCGGCAGGGCGGGGTGGCGGCCGGGGATCAGTTCGAGCGTTTGGCCAGGTCGCAGCCGGCCGCCGCCGACGACCACGCCGAGGATGCCGCGCCGGCCGATCAGGCCGGCCAGGTCGGCCAGGTCGGCCAAGTCGGTCACCAGCGGCAGCAGTTGCTTGCACGGCTCGCAGTACATCGTCAGGCGGATCTCAAGGCCACCGGCGCCGATCAGCGCATCGGCGGCCTTCATGGGCTCGCCGTGACCCGTCTTGACGAATAGTTGTTCCACGTCGGCGTTCATGGGGCGAAGTATAGCCGCGAACGGGTGGCGCGAAAAATGGTGTTCATTTTGATAGACAATTAGATAATTTCACCTTAGCATGGCCGGACCGCGTGTTCGCGTCGTGTACGCCTTTCCCTCCAGCCATGCCGGATCGATATGCTTTTCAATTCGTTCAGCTTCATCCTGCTGTTTCTGCCGATTACAGCGCTGGGATACTTTACGCTGGCGCGGCGCAGCCAGACCATGGCGGCCGCCTGGCTGGCGGCGGCCTCGCTGTTTTTCTACGGCTGGTGGAGCGTCGAATACATCCCCTTGCTGCTCGCTTCGATCGGCTTCAACTATGTGGTGGGCCGGCGCATCGGCCACGGCGCCGGCGCGGCCAAATCGCGCTGGCTGGCGCTGGCCGTCGCCGCCAATCTGCTGCTGCTGGCTTACTTCAAATACGCCGACTTTTTCATCTCCGGCGTCAACGCCGTGGGCGGCACGCACTGGCCGCTATGGCATGTGGTGCTGCCGATCGGGATCTCGTTTTACACGTTCACGCAGATCGCTTTTCTGGTCGACACCTACCAGGGCAAGGTGGTCGAATACAATCCGATTCATTACCTGCTGTTTGTAACCTATTTCCCGCACTTGATCGCTGGCCCCGTGCTGCATCACAAGGAAATGATGCCGCAGTTCGAT
>JBDSKP010000603.1:0-6102 GCA_039916925.1 Duganella sp. | reverse complement strand
CGGCGGGGGTGTCAGCGGCGGAGCCAAATTTATCATTGAATTACCGCTTGCGGAGCAGGAGACTATAGATGTATGAAGCGATGAAAGTGCTGTTGGTCGAGGACGACGCCACCGTGCGCGCGGGCAGCGTGCAGGCGCTCGACCTGGCAGGGTTCCAGGTCGAGGCGTTCCACGCGGCCGAACAGGCGTTGGCGAAGATCACCCCGGGCTTTGCCGGCGTGCTGGTGACCGACGTGCGTTTGCCCGGCATGAGCGGGCTCGATTTGATGGCGGCGGTCAAGGCCATCGACGCGCAACTGCCGGTGGTGCTGGTGACCGGCCATGGCGACATCACGATGGCGGTCAACGCCATGCGCGACGGCGCCTACGATTTTATCGCCAAGCCGTATTCGTCGGAGCAGTTGTCCGAGGTGGTGCAGCGCGCGCTGGAAACGCGCCGCCTGACGCTGGAGGTGGCCGCGCTGCGCCACCGTATCGAGCATGGTGTCGGCATCGAGGCCACCTTGCTGGGCGATTCGGCGCCGATGCGCGACCTGCGCCGCCTGATCCTCGACCTGGCCGACGAACCGGCCGATGTGCTGATCTACGGCGAGACCGGCACCGGCAAGGAGATGGTGGCGCGCTGCCTGCACCAGTACAGCCGCCGCCACAAGCGTCATTTCGTCGCGCTCAATTGCGGCGCCATTCCGGAGAATATCTTCGAGAGCGAGGTGTTCGGCCACGAACCGGGCGCCTTCACCGGCGCCGGCAAGCGGCAGGTCGGCAAGATCGAACACGCCGACGGCGGCTCGCTGTTCCTCGACGAGATCGAGAGCCTGCCGATGTCGCTGCAGGTGAAGATGCTGCGCGTGCTGCAGGAGCGGTATGTCGAGCGGCTCGGCTCCAACAGCCAGGTGCCGGTCGACGTGCGCGTCATCGCCGCGGCGAAGGACGACTTGAAGGAGCTGTCGGACCAGCAGAAATTCCGCAGCGATTTATACTACCGCCTGAACCTGATCGTGCTCAATCTGCCGCCGCTGCGCGAGCGGCGCGAGGACATTCCGCTGCTGTTCGAGCATTTCCTGCTCGGCGCTGCGGCGCGCTACAAGCGGGCGGCGCCGCCGGTTCCGGGGCCGCTGATGCAGTCGCTGATGGCGCACGACTGGCCGGGCAACGTGCGCGAACTGCGCAACATCGCCGAGCGCTTTGTGCTGGGATTGTCCAGCGGCGCCGATGGGCTGCTATCGGCGCGCAGCCTGGCGCCGCTGCCGCTGGCCGAGCAGGTGGGCTGCTTCGAGCGGGCGGTCATCGAGCAGGAGCTGCGCAAGGCCGGCGGCAGCGTCAGCGACGTCAGTGTGGCGCTGGCGGTGCCCAAGCAGACGCTGTACTATAAAATGCAGAAGTACGGGCTGACGTCGGACGTGTACAGGTAGGGCGGATTAGCGTAGCGTAATCCGCCATTGCGTGCGTCAACGGCGGCGCATGCAATGGCGGATTACGGCGTTCCGCCTAATCCGCCCTACGTGCCTCCGTGGACAGATTCGTGGGCGCGGGGCGGTTATGCCGATTTCGTCATTTTTCGTGGTCGGCCGGTGCAAGACGGACCGCGCCGCCCGGCGTACATTGTCGGATACGATCATCTACACAGGGTAAACATGCGCGCCTCGCCTCCGTCACATCACCGTCGATTGATTCTGCAAGGCGCCGCCAGTCTGGGACTGATATCCGGCTGGAGCGCCAAGGCCAATGCCACCACCACCACGTCATCCACGCCATCCTCGGCGACGGCGGTCCCGATGTCCGACGTGCGCCTGCTGCCGTCCTTCTACGCCGACGCGCTGCAAGCCAACCAGTCCTACCTGCTGCGCCTCAGCGCCGACCGCTTCCTGCACAACTACCACCTGTTCGCCGGCCTGCCGGTCAAGGGCCCGATCTACGGCGGCTGGGAGTCGGACACCATCGCCGGCGAGGGCCTGGGCCACTACCTGTCCGCGCTGTCGCTGATGCACGCGCAAAGCGGGCTGCCGGCGCTCAAGCCGCGCATCGACTACATCGTGGCCGAGCTGGCGCGCGTGCAGCAGGCGCAGGGCGACGGCTATGTCGGTGGCTTCATGCGCAAGCGCAAAGACGGCAAGGTCGTCGACGGCAAGGAGATTTTCCCCGAGATCATGCGCGGCGAGATCCGCTCGGCCGGGTTCGATCTGAATGGCTGCTGGGTGCCGCTGTATAACTGGCACAAGGTGTTCGCCGGCCTGTTCGACGCCCAGACCCACGCCGGCAACGCCCAGGCGCTGCGGGTGGCGACGGGACTGGCCGGCTATATCGCCAGGGTCTTCGACGCCTTGAACGACGAGCAGCTGCAGCAGGTGCTGGCCTGCGAACATGGCGGCATCAACGAAAGCTTCGCCGAACTGTACGCGCGCACCAACGACGAGCGCTGGCTGGCGGTGGCGCGGCGGCTGTACCACACCAAGGTGCTGGCGCCGCTGGCCGAGGGCCGCGACGAGCTGGCCAACCTGCACTCGAACACCCAGATCCCCAAGCTGATCGGCCTGGCGCGTCTGTATGAACTGAAAGGCCGCCAGAGCGACGCCGACAGCGTCAAATTTTTCTGGAAGACGGTGACGGATCACCACAGCTACGTCATCGGCGGCAACGGCGACCGCGAATATTTCTCGGGCCCGGACACCATCGCCGCCCACATCACCGAGCAGACCTGCGAGGCCTGCTGCAGCTACAATATGCTGAAGATGACGCGTCATCTGTACAGCTGGTCGCCGGACGCCGCCTACTTCGACTACTACGAACGCACGCACCTGAACCACATCATGGCGCACCAGAATCCGCGCACCGGCATGTTCACCTATATGACGCCGCTGATGTCCGGCATGGCGCGCGAGTATTCCAGCGAGGAGAACGATTTCTGGTGCTGCGTGTTGTCCGGCATGGAGAGCCACGCCAAGCACGGCGACTCGATCTATTGGGAGAACGCCGACACGCTGTTCGTCAACCTGTACATCCCGTCGCTGGTGAAGTGGCGGCACGCGGCGGCCACGCTGGAGATGACGACGCGTTATCCGTTCGAGGGCGATATCGACATCAAGGTCAAGCGGCTGGCGGGACAGCGTTATTACACGCTCGCCTTGCGCGTGCCGGCGTGGGCCTCCGGCCATACGCTGCTGGTCAACGGCAAGCCGCACGCGGCCAGCCGCGACAAGGGCTACCTGTTGGTGCGGCGCCGCTGGCGCGCCGGCGACACCGTGCGTTTGACCTTGCCGCTGGAGCTGCGGCTGGAATCGGCCGCCGGCAACGACAAGGTGGTGGCGCTGCTGCGCGGACCAATGGTGCTGGCCGCCGATCTGGGCGCGGCCGACAAGCCGTTCGACGGCCTGGCGCCTGCGCTGGTCGGGGCCAACATCGTGGCGTCGTTCAAGGAGGCCGACAAGCTGAAGGCCGTGTACCGCACGGTCGGCAGCGGGCGTCCCGGCGATATGAAGTTTACGCCGTTCTTCTCACAGTACGAGCGGCGCGCGGCGGTGTACTTCAACGCCTATAACGAGCAGGAATGGGCGGCCTCCGAGGTGGCGTTCAGGAAGGAGGAGGCGCGCCTGAAGGACCTGGCCGACCGTTCGATCGACGTCATGCACCTGGGCGAGATGCAACCGGAGCGCGACCACGACTTGCAATCGGATATCTCCTATCCCGTGTCCTACCGCGGCCGCATGGGCCGCGACGCCCGCACCGGCGGCTACTTCAGCTTCCGCATGAAGTGCGGTCCGGGACAACTGGTGCTGCAGGCCAGCTATTGGGGCGAGGAGCGCAACCGCGATTTCCACATCACTATCGACGGCGAGCGGGTGGCGCGCGTCAAGCTCGATGGCGGCCATCCGGGCGAGTTTATCGATCGCGATTACGTGCTGCCGGAGCGCCTGACCAGCGGCAAGGACAGCATCGTGGTGCGCTTCGATCCGGAGCCGGGGCACACGGCCGGTCCAGTGTTCGGCGCCCGCCTTTACGTGCAGCGCTGAGGCGCGAGCCAGGCCGCCGCTGGCGCGGTTTCAATTAGACTCCGCGGTTACATAAAAAATGATACGCTCGCAATATTGTTTTTATGTAACTAAATGAGGCTTTTATGAACCCACCGGCATTGCCCCAAGTGCCGGCCCCGCGTTTTCTCACCGCGCCGGGGGGACTTGGGCGCGCAGATTCTTGCGTTTGACTGGGCGGCCACGCCATTGGGGGCCATCGAGGACTGGCCGCAAAGCCTGAAGACCGTCGTCAGCCTGATGCTCAGTTCCCGCCGGTCGATGTGGGTGGGCTGGGGCGCGCGGGCCACTTTCCTATACAACGACGCCTACATCGGGGTGTTCAGCATGGCACCAGCGAAATCACCGTCAAGATCCACCGTGGGAACGCGATGCGCAAGATGCAGGCCAAGACCTTCGCCGACTTGGTGCGCATGGCCGAGGCGCTGGGCCTGGCCTGAGCGCCCGCGCCGTCGTTGCTCGAGACGGCGCCCCTGACCTTGACCAGTTCCTCCGTCCGTCCCTTCAGTAGCCTCGACGTGCCGTACGCGGCGTCGTTTTGCCGATGCAGGATGCAGCGATGCAGGTGCAGCTCGCGCGGCGTGCGCGGCTCGCCGGCGGCGCTCAGGTAGGCCGGCGAAGCGCACAGGAACCGTTTGTTCGACATCAGCTTGCGCGCGCTCAGGCGCGTGTCCGGCAGTTCGCCAAAACGGATCGCCAGGTCGTTCTGCTGCCGGAGTTGCCCGGCATCGGTTTCGAAGGCAAGGCCGACCTGTATCGGGAAATGGCCAAGCTGGCCGCGTAGCGCTAGTCCTCGATCGCGGCCTGGCCCAGGCGCATTTTTTCCTTGAGGCCTTCGAGCATTTGTTGCAGCACTTCCGGCGGGTGTCCCGCCCAGTCCTCGACCTCGCCGACGATGCGCACCGGGTGGCGCGTGCGGTACGATTGGGTGGGGTTGCCGGCGAAGCGCTTGTTGGTCAGGTTGGGGTCGTCCTCGAAGGGGCCGGTCGGCTCGACGATGTAGAGGTGGCCGCGCTGCGCCACCCCGGCGAGCGCGGTGGCCAGTTCCGCGCCCCACACGGCCGGCTCCAGCAGGGCCGAGAAATAGACGTTGTTCGAGATCCGCCCCGCCTCGAAGTTGGAGGCGTGACCCGGCACCAGCAGCTCGCCTGTTTCCAGGTGGTATTTGGTGCCATGGTAAAAAGGTCCAGGCACGTCGCCGCAGCTGTCGTGCGTGACCGGTTTCCAATCCAGATCGCTCATCCGCGCGTCTCCTGATAGGTTCGTTTCAAGACTTTAACCCATCCGGCGGGCCGATGTCGCCCCACCTATCGCCCACCTATCGCCCACCTATACCCTCGTATGATTTCGCCGTCGTGCGCGAACCTGTATTGTTCCACCATGCGCAGGATGGCTGCGGGCCGCCGTTCGAACAGGGGAGCACCAGTGTCTGATCCGGAACCCCATTTTTGTCATATCGCCATCGTCGACGACGACGAGGCGGTACGCGTCGGCCTCAGCAGTCTGCTGCGCTCCTACGGCTACGCGGCGCAGGCCTTCGACTCCGCCCAGGCACTGCTCGACGGCGCCGCGCTCGACCAGTTCCATTGCGTCATCACCGACCTGCAGATGCCCGGTATGAGCGGCATCGAGTTGCTCGAGCAGTTGCGTCGCCAGGGCAACGCCTTGCCGCTGATCCTGATGACGGCCTTTCCCGAGGCGGCGCCTGCTGCTTCCTGGGCAAACCTTTCGACGCCAGAGAACTGCTGGACTGTCTCAGGAACGCCGCAGCTTCCTTGCCGCCGCGGGGGTGATGTTGTCGGCGCAGTCGCCGCAAAAACCATACAGCGACAGCGAGCGCTCGTGCAGCGCGAAGTTGCGTTCCCTGGCCACCGCCTCCTGCCGCAGTTCGATTTCGGCGTCGAGGAATTCCTCCATCTTGCCGCAATTGGTGCAAATCAGATGGTCGTGGTGGCCGCCCTCGTTGAGCTCGAACACCGAGGCCACCGATTCGAAGTGGCGGCGGATTAGGATGCCGGCGTCGGCGAACTGCATCAACACCCGGTACACGGTGGCCAGCCCCATGTTTATTTCTTTG
>JBDSKP010000602.1:0-2959 GCA_039916925.1 Duganella sp. | reverse complement strand
CACCTATTCCAACGGCAGCGTCATGGACTTGGCGGCGTTGGTTTGCGTGACGCGATAGGCTTCCAGTTGCTCGGCCAGTGCGTCGTCGTTGGCGGCGATCATCGCCACCGCCGTCAGCGCGGCATTGGCGGCGCCCGCCTCGCCGATGGCGAAGGTCGCGACCGGCACGCCCTTCGGCATCTGCACGATAGACAGCAGCGAATCCTCGCCGCGCAGATACTTCGACGGCACCGGCACGCCCAGCACCGGCACGATGGTCATCGCGGCCACCATGCCCGGCAGGTGTGCCGCGCCGCCAGCACCGGCGATGATGGCACGCAGGCCGCGCGTGCGGGCGCTCTTGGCGTACGCATACATCTCGTCCGGCATGCGGTGCGCGGAAATAACTTGCGCCTCGAATGGCACGCCGAACTGCTTGAGAATCGCGACCGCGTTCTGCATCACGTCCCAGTCCGACGACGAACCCATGATGACGCCGACCAGCGGCTTGCTGCCATTGTTGTTAGCGTCCGCCATCTCAGGCCTTCAGCTTCTGGCCGGTCAGGCGCTCGATCGCCTCGAAGTACTTGGCCTGGGTCTTGTCGATGACGTCGGCCGGCAGCGCGGGCGCCGGCGCGGTCTTGCCCCAGTCCAAGGTTTCCAGGTAATCGCGCACGAATTGCTTGTCGAACGACGGCGGCGACATGTCCGGCGCGTACGAATCGGCCGGCCAGAAGCGTGACGAGTCGGCCGTCAGCACTTCGTCCATCAGGTGCATGACGCCGTTTTCGTCCAGGCCGAATTCGAACTTGGTGTCGGCGATGATGATGCCGCGCGTGGCCGCGTAGTCCGCCGCTGCCGTGTACAACTTGATGCTGATATCGCGCATTTTGGCGGCCAGTTCGGCGCCGATGCGGCTTTCCATGTCGGCGAAGCTAATGTTCTCGTCGTGCTCGCCCAGCTCGGCCTTGGCCGCCGGCGTGAACAGCGGCTCCGGCAATTTCTCCGCCTGGCGCAGGCCGGCCGGCAATTGAATGCCGCAGATGCTGCCCGTCGCCTGGTAATCCTTCCAGCCCGAACCGATGATGTAACCGCGCACCACCGCCTCGACCATGATCGGTTTCAGGCGCTTGGCGACCACCGCGCGGCCCTTGACCTGCTCCACCTCATCGGCCGCCACCACGGACTCCGGCGCCACGCCGGTCAGGTGGTTTGGCACGATATGGCCCAGTTTCTCGAACCAGAAATCGCTCATCTGGTTCAAAACCATGCCCTTGCCGGGGATAGGCTCGTTCATGACAACGTCGAAGGCCGACAGGCGGTCGGTGGTGACGATCAGGATCTTGTCGTCGCCGACGGCGTAGTTGTCGCGGACTTTGCCATGGCCGAGCAGTGGCAGGGATTTGATGGAGGATTGGTAAAGGCTGTTCATAGCGGAGAATGTATTAACCAAACGTAGAAAAAGCGAAAACCGGCGACAAGGAAACCTTGCCAGCCGGTCAAGAGATTCGGGCAAGCTTCGCCCGTCCAACCCGAATTTTACTTCACAATCTGTTGCAGCTCGCCGGCCTTGTAACGCTCGGCCATTTTTTCCAGCGTAACTTGCTTGATTTTCGACGCTTGGCCGGCGCAGCCGAACTGCTCGAAACGGGCGCGCACGATCTGCTCGGCGGCCAGGCGGGCCGGCTTCAGGTAGTCGCGCGGGTCGAATTTCGACGGGTTCTGGAACATGAACTGACGGATCGCGGCGGTCATCGCCAGGCGGATGTCGGTGTCGATGTTGATCTTGCGAACGCCGTGACGGATGCCTTCCTGGATTTCCTCGACCGGCACGCCGTAGGTTTCCTTCATGTCGCCACCGAATTCGCGGATGATGGCCAGCAGTTCCTGCGGCACCGACGACGAACCGTGCATCACCAGGTGGGTGTTCGGGATGCGCGCGTGGATTTCCTTGATGCGGTCGATGGCCAGGATGTCGCCGGTCGGCTTGCGGGTGAACTTGTAGGCGCCATGGGAAGTACCAATAGCAATAGCCAGCGCGTCGCACTGGGTTTGCTTGACGAAGTCGGCGGCCTGGTTGACGTCGGTCAGCAGCTGCTCGCGGGTCATCGTGCCGTCGGCGCCGTGGCCGTCTTCCTTGTCGCCCTTCATCGTTTCCAGCGAACCCAGAACGCCCAGCTCGGCTTCAACGGTGACGCCGATGGCGTGCGAGAACTTGACCACTTCGCGCGACACTTCGACGTTGTACTCGTACGATGCGACCGACTTGCCGTCCGCTTCCAGCGAGCCGTCCATCATCACCGACGAGAAGCCGGAGCGGATCGCGGCCATGCAGACCGCCGGCGACTGGCCGTGGTCCTGGTGCATGACGACCGGGATGTGGGGATAGGCTTCAATCGCGGCGTCGATCAGATGGCGCAGGAACGCTTCGCCGGCATATTTGCGGGCGCCGGCCGAGGCTTGCATGATGACCGGGCTGTCGAGCGCGTCGGCGGCGGCCATGATGGCCTGCACTTGCTCCAGATTGTTGACGTTGAAAGCAGGAATGCCATAGCCGTTTTCAGCGGCGTGGTCCAGCAGTTGACGCATGGATACGAGGGACATGATGTGTACTCCAAACAATAAAAAACTTGGTTGCCGGAGCGTTGCGCCCCCGTTCCGCGGGGGCGCGCTATCGGACTTACTTGGTCTCACCTACTTTGACGATCTTGAGCGCGTTGGTGCCGCCGGCCTGGCCCATCTGGCCGCCCCACGTCACGACGATCATATCGCCCTTCTTGACGATGCCGTTCTGCACCAACAAGTCTTCGGCCTGCTTCAGCACGGCGGCGCTGTCGCCGGCCTGCGCTAGATTGTATGCCTTCACGTTGCGGTACAGCGCCGCTTTGCGCTGGGTCGTCACGCTCGGCGTCAACGCGTAGATCGGCGTGTCGATGTTGTGACGGCTCATCCACAGCGCGGTCGAACCGGACTCGGTCAG
>JBDSKP010000601.1:0-4260 GCA_039916925.1 Duganella sp. | reverse complement strand
CGCTGACCTTGCGCAATTTCGTTGCCGAGGGCACCCACGTCAAAGCCGGCGACGTGGTGCTGCGCATCGAGACCGGCGGCGCCGCCAACATCGACCGGCTCGAGACCGAGCTGGAGCAGGCACGCGCGCGCGCCGCGAAGGAAACCGCCACGCTGGAGGTGACCGCCGTCGAGGCCGAGAAGGCGCTGGTCACCGCGCAGGCCGCGCTGGCCAAGGCCAAGGTCGACGCGGCGCTGCCCAAAACGCAGATCTCGGCGCTGGACTACGACCGCCACCAGGCCGAGCTCGGCCGCGCCATGCGCGACCTGGCGATCAAGCGCGACGCCGATGCCAGCGCCCGCGAGGCCGTCGGCCGGCGCCGCGAGGACGGGCAGCTGGAGGTCAAGAAGCTGCAGATCAACCTGGCCTTCCAGATCGCCCAGCTGGCGCAGTCGGAAGTGCGCGCCAAGCGCGACGGCGTGGTTGTGCATGGCTACAGCCCGTGGATGGGCAAGCGCTTCGAGGAAGGCTCGTCGGCCTGGCCGGGCAACACCGCCGGCGTGGTGCTGGGCAACGGCGAGATGGCCGTCACCGCCTGGGTGCTGGAGGCCGACCGGTCCTACCTGTCCGAGGGCCAGCCGGTGAGCCTGCGCTTCGACGCCTTGCCGGGCACCGCCGCCACCGCCGTCACCGGCAAGATCAAGTCCATCACCAGCGCGCCGGAAGCGCGCGCGAGTTGGGGACTGGGGCGTTATTTCCGCGTCAAGATCGCCTTGCCCGATGGGCACGGCCTGCCGCTGGTGGCCGGCATGAGCGTGCTGGTCGAACCGCGCGCGGCCAAGGCGCCCATGCCGGCGCCGGCGCCCGGGGACGACGCGCTCACCGTCGAGGGCGAGATCGCCTCGCGCGGCGCGCTGGCGGTGTCGCCGCCGAGCATTCCCTATGTCTGGCAATACAAGCTGGCGCAGATCGCGCCGGAAGGCACCATGGTCGAGGCCGGGCAGCAGATTGCCCAGTTCGAATCGAACGACGTCACCACCCGGCTGGTCATGCAGCAGGGCACGCTCAACGAAAAGCTGCGCGCGCTCGACAAGCTCAAGCTCGATCAGACCGAGGCCGACCGCGCGGGCGAGCTGGCCGTGGCGGAAGCGCGCAGCAATGCCGACAAGGCCGACCGCAAGGCCACCATGCCGAAGGAACTGATACGCCGCGTCGACTACGACAAGCTGGTGATCGACCGCGTCGAAAAAAACCAGCTGGCCAAGCTGGCGGTGACCCAGCACCAGGCGCAAATACGCGCCCGCCAAGCCGAGCTCGCCGGCCTGCAGGCCGAGATCGCGCAGCAGCAGACGCAGATCGCCGCGCTGGTCAAGGGCCAGGGCGCGCTGAAGGTGGTGGCGCCGCGCAGGGGGCTGGTGGTCTACAGCGTTGGCTTCGACGGCCAGAAATTCAGCGCGGGCAGCCAGGTGTTCGTGGGGCTGACGGTGGCCACGCTGGCCGACCCGGAGCGCCTGTACATCGCCGCCAACGTGCCCGAGGCGCAATCGTCGCTGGTGCGCGTGGGACAGGCGGCGCGCGTGACGGTACCGGGCAGCAACCAGACGTTGAACGCGCGCGTGGTCGCGCTGGGCCGCGCCTTCCACGGTAAATCCACCGCCCAGCCGACCATCGTGCGCGATGTCGAATTGCAGTTCGACGGCGGCACCAGCGGCCTTAAACCGGGTGCGGCGGTGCAGGCGGTGCTGGTCGCCGACGCCGCCCGCCCGGCGGAGAAAAAACAATGAAGCGCGATACCCGCAAGCCGCTGGCGATCACCCTGGCGTTCGCATTTGCCGTGTCATTGACCGCCTGCGGCGGCGACACGTCATCCGGCGGCGGCGCCGCCGAGACGCTGGCGCCGCGTCCCTGGCTGGAAACCCTGGCCGTCGACGGTGAAATCAAGGCCGCCGCCAGCACCCCGCTCAACGTCCCCGGCAACAACTGGAGCCAGCGCGTGCTGGTCGACATGGTGGCCGACGGCAGCAGCGTGGAAAAGGGCCAGGTGGTGGCGCGCTTCGACTCGCCGCAATCGCGCATGGAGTTGTCGCAGGCCGAGCTGGAACTGCTGCGCAAGACCCTGGCCGAGCAGACCAGCGCAAGCGCCGCCAGCGTCGAGCGCGACAAACTGGCCGGCGACCGCGCCAAGGTCGAGGACGACCTCGGCCTGAGCCGGCGCTACGCCAACGTCGACTTGAGCATCTTCCCCCGCAACGACATTTTGGACGCGTTGGCCGATGTCGGCTTCCTGACCACCAAGCGCGGCTATCTGGAATGGAAGGGCGGCCAGGCGCAGGCGCGCACGGCCGCGCAGGACGCGGTGCTGCACTCACAGCGCGACAGCGTGGTGCGCACCGCCGCGCAACAGCGCGACAGCCTGACCGCGCTGGAACTGGTGGCGCCGCACGACGGCGTGTTCCTGCTGGCCGCCAGGTGGGACGGCACGAAGGCAGAGGTCGGCTCGACGCAGGTGGCGGGCCAGGAGTTCGGCTCGCTGCCGGACCTCAACCAGCTGGTGGCCCATTTCAATGTGCCCGAGGGCCAGGTTTTCGGCCTGAAGGCCGGGTTGCCGGTGCGGGTGCGCCTGGCCGGCACCGGGACCGAGCTCACGCTCAAGGTCACGCGCGTCGGCAACAACGCCAGCACCACCTCGCAGGAGTCGCCCGTCAAATACAGCGACTTCGACGCGGCCATCGACACCGCCAGCGCGCGCAAGCTCGGCCTCAAGCCCGGCCAGGCCTTGCGCGGCACCGTCGAGCTGGTGGCGCACGCGGCGGCGCTGACGGTGCCCAACATCGCGCTGGTGCAGGACGGCGCCGGCTACGTCGTCTACACCGAGGAGGGCGGCAAACAGACCCGGCACAAGGTCGAGCTGGGCTTGCGCGGCCCGGTGCGCAGCGAGCTGAAAAGCGGCGTCGCGGCCGGCGCGCGCGTGCTGCTGCTGCCGCCGGCGGCGACGGAGAAATCATGAACCTGGCCTTGATACGCGAAGCGGTCATCGAGCTGCAACGGCGCAAGCTGCGCACCGGGCTGACCTTGCTGGGCATGGTGTTCGGCGTGGCCGCCATCGTCGCCATGCTGGCCGTGGGCGAGGGCAGCAAGCGCGAGGCGCTGCGCCTGGTCGCCGAGCTGGGGCTGGACAACGTGCTCATCGAAAGCAAGGCCATCGACCCCGAGCAGCTCAAGGACATCCGCACCCGCTCGCTGGGGCTGTCGGCCGCCGACGGCGCGGCGGCCTTGTCGGTGGTGCCGGGCGCGGTCTCGGTGTCGATGAAAAAGGAGATCAAGATCGACCAGCTGGTGCTGGGGCAGCGCGTGGTGCCGGCGCGCGCCTACGCGGTCTCGCCGGCCTACGCCGAGCATGGCGGGCTGCACATGGCGAGCGGGCGCTGGCTGGCGCCGGCCGACAGCGCCGCCTTGGCGCCGGTGTGCGTGCTGGGCTCCCGCCTGGCGCGCACCTTGTTCGGCGACGCGCCGGCGCTGGGCCGCCGCCTCAAGCTCAACCACGTGTGGCTGGAGGTGGTCGGCGTGCTGGAGGACCGCGCGCAAAGCAAGTCGGACTTCGAGGGCGTCAAATTGGGGCTCGACGACGAGCGCCTGTTCGTGGCTTGGGAGACGGGGCGCGCGCGCTTCAACTTCAAGCGCATCGAGGACGAGGTCGACGGCATCAGCGTGCGGCTCGACGGCAAGGTCGCGCCGGACCAGGCCGCGCGCGTGCTGCAGGCGCTGATCGTCCAGCGGCACGGCGGCGCCGACGACACCAACCTGATCGTGCCGATGGGTCTGTATCGCCAGAACCAGCAGACGCAGCGGATCTTCGCCATCGTCATGAGTTCGATCGCGGCGGTGTCGCTGCTGGTGGGCGGCATCGGCATCATGAACATCATGCTGGCCAACGTGCTGGAGCGGCGCCGCGAAGTGGGCCTGAAGCGTGCGCTGGGCGCGCGCCGGCGCGACGTCGTCGAGCAATTCCTGGCCGAGGCGCTGGTGATCGCCATCAGCGGCGCGCTGCTGGGCGTTGTGCTGGGCGCGGTGGCGGCCTACAGCATCGCCGCGCTGGCCGGGTGGTCGGTGGCGTGGTCGCCGTTCAGCCTGATCGCGGCGGTGCTGCTGTGCGTGGCGGTGGGGCTGGCGTTCGGCGTGTTCCCGGCGCGCCAGGCGGCCGCGCTGGACCCGATCGCCGCCCTGCGCAGCGACGGCTAACCTCGTGGGGTCAAGTCTAACATTCGTACACGAACTCAAGCG
>JBDSKP010000600.1:0-3827 GCA_039916925.1 Duganella sp. | reverse complement strand
CGCCGCACGACGAGCTGCCATCGATCACCGACGCCTACGGCTACGCCTACCATTTCGACGCCGGCCTGTATGCCGCCTATTTGCGCGACTATGCGATGCGCCGCGGCGTGGAACGCATCGAAGGCCTGGTCGACGGCGCCGAACAGCACCCCGAGACCGGCTTCATCACCGCCCTCAAGCTGCGCGACGGGCGCCGCGTCGAAGGCGACCTGTTTGTCGATTGCTCCGGCTTTCGCGGCCTGCTGATCGAAGGCGTGTTCAAGGCCGGCTACGACGACTGGAGCGCCATGCTGCCTTGTAACAGCGCGCAGGCCGTGCCATGCGCCAAGGCCGCCGAGCTCACACCCTACACGACCTCGACCGCCAGGAGCGCCGGCTGGACCTGGCGCATCCCGCTGCAGCACCGCACCGGCAACGGCCACGTGTACTGCGACGCCTTCACCACCGACGAGGATGCGGGCCGCGTGCTGCTGGATGGCCTGGACGGCGAAGCGCTCGACGCGCCGCGCCAGCTGCGCTTTACCACCGGCCGGCGCCGCAAGTCGTGGATCAAGAACTGCGTCGCCATCGGTTTGTCGAGCGGCTTTCTCGAGCCGCTCGAATCGACCAGCATCAACATCATCGAACTGGCGGTCGGCTGGCTGCTGCAGTATTTTCCCAACCGCGATTGCCGCCCCGAGCTGGCCGACGAGTTCAACCGCCTGATCGCCGAACGCTACGAGTTCGTGCGCGACTTCATCGTCCTGCACTACAAGGTCACCGACCGCACCGATTCCGAGTTCTGGCGCTACTGCGCCAACATGGCGATTCCGGACTCGCTGCGGCACCAGATCGAGCTGTTCCGCGAGACCGGGCGCGTGGTCGTCTACGATCCGCTGGGATTCACCGTGCCGTCGTACGTGTCGCTGCTGATGGGACTGGGCGTGGTGCCCAGGCAGAACGATCCGCTGATCGACACCATGCAGTTCGATCAACTGCTGGCGCATTTCGCCAGCCGGCGCGAGCTCATCGCCCAGACCGTCAAGGCGATGCCGGGGCACGCCGAATACCTTGCCCGGCAGCGGGGGGCGGCGTGAAGCGGCAATTCAATCGCATCGTGGTGGTCGGCGGCGGCACGGCCGGATGGATGACGGCCGCCGCGCTCGCCACCGCCCTGAAGGGCACCGCCGTCGAACTGGTCGAATCGGAGGAGATCGGCATTGTCGGGGGGGGGGAGGCGACCTTTCCCTCGATCCGTAACTTCCACCGTCTGCTCGGCGTCGACGAGGCCGAGTTCCTGCGCGCCACCAACGGCACCTACAAGCTGGGCATCGAGTTTCGCGACTGGCGCGCGCGCGGCGAAAGCTATTTCCATACCTTCGGCGATTTCGGCGAACTGAGCGGCCCGAACGCGGTGTGGGGCCAGTATCACCGGCTGGGCGAACCCGGCCTTGGCGCGCTGGGCGAGCAGTGCCTGTCGAGCGTGATGGCCGGCCGGGGCCGCTTTGTGGCGCCGCGCGAACAAGACCGTTACGACTACGCCTACCACTTCGATGCCGCGCTGTACGCCGGCTTCCTGCGCAAGCTGGCCGAGCAACGCGGCGCGCGGCGCACCGAAGGGCGCATCGTCGATGTCGCGCGGCGCGCCGACGGCGGCGTCGACCGGCTCACGCTGGCCGATGGGCGCGTGGTGGCCGGCGACCTGTATATCGATTGCTCCGGCTTCGCCTCGCTGTTGCTGGGGCGCACGCTGGGCGAGCCGTTCGTCGACTTCAGCCACTGGCTGCCGGTGGACCGGGCCTGGGCTTGCCCGAGCGAACGGATCGGCAACGAACTGGCACCGTACACGCGCGCCACCGCGCTCGAAGCGGGCTGGGCGTGGCGGATTCCGCTGCAAAACCGGGTCGGCAACGGCCACGTGTTCGCCAGCCGCTACATCGACGAGGACGACGCGCGCGCGCAATTGCTGCGTCAGCTCGATAGCCCGGCGCTGGCCGAACCGCGCTTGCTGCGCTTCCAGACCGGCCATCGCGCGCGCGCCTGGGTGCACAACGTGGTCGCGCTGGGCTTGTCGGCGGGCTTCCTGGAGCCGCTCGAGTCGACCAGCATTTTCCTGATCCAGCGCGGCTTGGGCAAGCTGATCGATTTGCTGCTGTCGGGCGCGCCGCTGACCGAGCCTGTGGTGGCCGACTACAACGGCGTGAACGCGCGCCAGTTCGCGCGCGTGCGCGATTTTCTGATCCTGCACTACTGCCTGAGCGCGCGCCGCGACAGCGCGCTGTGGCGCGCCATGACCAGCATGGAGCTGCCCGAAACGCTGGCCTTCAAGATCCGCGCCTGGCGCCAGGCGGGCGCGCTGCACCAGTACGACCTGGAGGGCTTCGACGCGACCAGCTGGCTGGCGATCCACGCCGGCATGGGGCACTGGCCCGAGCACGCCGATCCGTCGCTGGGCGACATGGAGCGCGCCGAGGCGTTGGAGGGGTTGCAATGGCGCCGCGAACGCATCGTCGAAGCCGTGGCGGCCATGCCCACGCACGACGCCTATCTGCGCGGCGTGCTGGGACGCTGAGTTCCCCGCCGGCGGTTGGGCCGTGGTATTGAAACGACGACGCACACACAGGAATGATTTTGAAACGACGGCAATTACTGAAGCATTTGGGCGCGGCGATTCCAGCCGCCGCGCTGGCGCCTTATGCGCGCGCCGCCGAGGCGCTGACGCAAACTGATACGGGAACGATCGCGGCCGGCCCGTTCGCGCCGACCTGGGATTCGCTGTCGACCTACCAGACGCCGGGCTGGTTCCGCAACGCCAAGTTCGGCATCTGGGCCCACTGGGGTCCGCAGTGCGAAGCGGAACATGGCGACTGGTATGCGCGCGGCATGTACGAGGAGGGCAGCGATCACTACCGCTACCACGTGGCGAAGTACGGCCACCCGTCCAAGTTCGGCTTCAAGGATGTGATCCATCAGTGGAAGGCGGAGCGCTGGGATCCGGACGCGCTGCTGGCCCTGTACAAGAAGGCCGGGGCAAAATACTTCATGGCGCTGGCCAACCACCATGACAACCTCGACCTGTACAACGGCCGCCACCAGCCGGAGTGGAATTCCACCAGGGTCGGTCCGGGCAAGGACTTGATCGGCGGCTGGAGCAAGGCGGCGCGCGCCCACGGCATGCGTTTCGGCGTGAGCGTGCATGCGGCGCGCACCTGGACCTGGTTCGAGGATGCGCAGCGCGCACCTGCCGGGCCCCATCCGGCGGGTCGAGCTGCTCGGCGTCCAGCGTGCGCTGGCGTTCGAACAAACCGCGCAAGGCTTGCAGGTCACGCTGCCGGCCGATATGCCCGCTCTCGCTTACGCCAGCGCCTTGAAAATTTCTTGAGGCGTGATTTTGACATGGCCACACACACACACACACAGGAGTGATTTTGAAACGACGACAATTACTGAAGCATTTGGGCGCGGCGATTCCAGCCGCCGCCCTGGCGCCTTATGCGCGCGCCGCCGAGGCGCTGGCGCAAACCGGCACCGGGACGATCGCGGCCGGCCCGTTCGCGCCGACCTGGGATTCGCTGGAGAAGTACCAGACGCCTGACTGGTTCCGCGACGCCAAGTTCGGCATCTGGGCGCACTGGGGACCGCAGTGCGAAGCGGAACATGGCGACTGGTATGCGCGCGGCTTGTACGAGGAGGGCAGCGATCACTACCGCTACCATGTGGAGAAGTACGGCCACCCGTCCAAGTTCGGCTTCAAGGATGTGATCCACCAGTGGAAGGCGGAGCGCTGGGATCCGGACGCCCTGCTGGCCCTGTACAAGAAGGCCGGGGCCAAATATTTCATGGCGCTG
>JBDSKP010000599.1:0-2684 GCA_039916925.1 Duganella sp. | reverse complement strand
GTACTCGTCGATCTGCGGCAGGTTCGGGTTGGCGAAAATCTGCGCCAGGATCTTCAAACGGCTCCCCTGGCGCGGCTCGATCTTGCCGGCGTCGGTGCGGCGCCAGCCGCCGTTCCACTTGTCCTGGTTTTCCCAGTGCTTGGGATAACCGATGCCGGGCTTGGTCTCGACGTTGTTGAACCACGCGTACTCAACGCCGTCGCGACTGGTCCAGACGTTTTTGCAGGTGACCGAGCAGGTGTGGCAGCCGATGCACTTATCCAGGTTCAGCACCATGCCGATTTGCGCTCTGATTTTCATACCATGCTCCCTTGTTCTTCCTTCAGCGGGCCTTCCAGCCAGTCGATCTTGTTCATCTTGCGCACCAACACGAATTCATCCCGGTTGGAGCCGACCGTGCCGTAATAATTGAAGCCCCACGACAGTTGCGCGTAGCCGCCGATCATGTGTGTCGGCTTGGTGACCGCCCGCGTCACCGAGTTGTGGATGCCGCCGCGCTTGCCCGACTGCTCCGAACCCGGCGTGTTGATGATCTTTTCCTGCGCGTGGTACATCATCGTCATGCCCTCGGGCACGCGCTGGCTGACGACGGCGCGCGCGGTCAAGGTGCCGTTGACGTTGAACACCTCGATCCAATCGTTGTCGACGATGCCGGCCGCCTTGGCGTCGGTCTCCGACAGCCACACGTGGGGACCGCCGCGCGACAGGGTCAACATCCGCAGATTGTCCGAATAGGTCGAGTGGATGCCCCATTTCTGGTGCGGCGTGATGAAGTTCAGCGCGATTTCCTTGTTCCCGTTCGGCACCGCGCCCAGCATCTGGGTGGTGGTCTTGGTGTTGATCGCCGGCTTGTAGACGCACAGCCCCTCGCCGAAATCGCGCATCCAGCGGTGATCCTGGTAGAACTGCTGGCGGCCGGTCAGGGTGCGCCATGGGATCAATTCGTGCACATTGGTGTAGCAGGCGTTGTAGCTGACCTCCTCCGACTCCAGCCCCGACCAGGTCGGCGACGAGATGATCTTGCGCGGCTGCGCCTGCACGTCGCGGAAGCGGATCGTGTCGTGCTCGCGCGGCAGCGCCAGATGCGTGTGGTCGCGGCCGGTGATCGCCGACAGCGCCGCCCAGGCCTTGACCGCCACGTGGCCGTTGGTTTCCGGCGCCAGCGACAGGATCATCTCGGCGGCGTCGATCGCCGTGTCCAGGCGCGGCTGGCCGTGCGCCACGCCCGGCGTCTGCACGGTGCGGTTGATGCCGCGCAGCACGTCGACCTCGTGGCCGGTCTTCCAGCCGATGCCCTTGCCGCCGTTGCCCAGCTTCTCGAGCAACGGGCCGATCGAGGTGAACTTCTGGTAAATCTGCGTGTAGTCGCGCTCGACGACGGTAAAGTTCGGCATGGTCTTGCCGGGAATCGGCTCGCACTCGCCGGCGCGCCAATCCTTCGGATCGAACGGCTGGCCCAGTTCGCCGGGGGTGTCGTGCATCAGCGGCGTCAACACCAGATCCTGCTGCGTGCCCAGGTAGGCGCCGCCGATTTCCTCGAACTTCCGGGCGATGCCCTTGTAGATCTCCCAATCCGACTTCGACTGCCATAGCGGCTGCACGGCCTCCGACAGCGGATGGATGAACGGGTGCATGTCGGAGGTGTTCAGGTCGTCCTTCTCGTACCAGGTGGCGGTCGGCAGCACGATGTCGCCGTACAGGCAGGTGGTCGACATGCGGAAGTCCAGCACCACCAGCAGGTCCAGCTTGCCCTCGGCGGCTGGGCGCACCTTGACGTCGCGCGGCTTGATGCAATCGTCCTCGTTGCTCATCAGCGCGTTCTGCGTGCCCAGCAGGTACTTCAGGAAGTATTCGTGGCCCTTGCCCGAGCTGCCCAGGATGTTGGACCGCCACACGAACATATTGCGCGGGAAGTTGGCCGGATTGTCCGGATCGTCGCAGGAGAACTCGAGTTTCTTGTTCCTGATCTGGTCGACGGCGTAATCGACGGCCGTCATGCCGGCCGCCGCCGCGGCGCGCGTCACCTCCAGCGGATGGGTTTGCAGCTGCGGCGCCGACGGCAGCCAGCCCATGCGCTCGGCCTTGGCGTTGTAGTCCAGCAAGGTCATCGGCGCGACGTCGGGCCCGGCCGTCGGCGAGGAGATTTCCTCGGTGTGCAGCTTTTCATGGCGCCACTGGCTGGTGTGGGCGTAGAAGAACGAGGTGCCGTTCATCTGGCGCATCGGACGGTTCCAGTCCTGGGCGAACGCCAGCGGCGTCCAGCCGGTTTGCGGACGCAGCTTTTCCTGGCCCACGTAATGCGCCCAGCCGCCGCCGGACTGGCCGACGCAACCGCACATCATCAGCATGTTGATGATGCCGCGATAGGTCATGTCCATGTGGTACCAGTGGTTCAGCGCGGCGCCGACGATGACCATGCTCTTGCCACGGGTCTGGTCGGCGTTCCCGGCGAACTGGCGCGCCACGGTGATCACGTCGGCCGCCTTGACGCCGGTGTGCTTGACCTGCCAGGCCGGGGTGTACGGGACGTCGTCGTCGTAGCCGGCGGCGACGTTGCCGCCGCCCAGGCCACGGTCGATGCCGTAATTGGCCAAGGTCAGGTCGAACACGGTGGCGACCAGCACGCTGCCGCCGTCGGCCACGGTCAGGCGCTTGGCCGGCACGTTACGCATCAGCATGTCGCT
>JBDSKP010000598.1:0-2310 GCA_039916925.1 Duganella sp. | reverse complement strand
CTGCTCGGCGTCGTCCATGATGAACACGCGTTTGACGTACAGCTTGATGCCGCCGCGCTTGTTGCGGTCCCACAGGTCGAACGGCGCCTTGGCCGGGATGTACAGCAGCTGCGTGTACTCGCTGCGGCCTTCGACGCGGTTGTGCGTGTACGCCAGCGGCGCCTGGAAGTCGTGCGAAACGTGCTTGTAGAACTCCTCGTACTGCTCCGGCGTGATCTCCGATTTGCTGCGCGCCCACAACGCGCTGGCCTGGTTGACGGTCTCGAATTCGTCTTTGAGGACGGTTTCCTTCTTCTCGTCGTCCCACTCCTCTTTCTGCATCACGATAGGCAGCGAGATGTGGTCGGAGTATTTACGGATGATGGATTTGATCTTCCACGACGACAGCAGCTCGTCCTCGCCCTCGCGCAGGTGCAGGACGATGTCGGTGCCGCGGCCGGTCTTTTCGATCTGCTCGACCGAGTAGTCGCCCTCGCCGGCCGATTCCCAGCGCACGCCCTCGGACGCCCCGGCGCCGGCGCGGCGGGTTTCGACGGTGATCTTGTCGGCGACGATGAAGCCGGAGTAGAAGCCCACGCCGAACTGGCCGATCAGGGCCGCGTCCTGCTGCTGGTCGCCCGACAGCTTGCCGAAGAATTCCTTGGTGCCCGATTTGGCGATGGTGCCCAGATGCGAGATCGCCTCGTCGCGGCTCATGCCGATGCCGTTGTCGGAAATGGTGATGGTGCGGGCGGCCTTGTCGAACGAGACCTGGATCTTCAGTTCATGGTCGTTGCCGTACAGGGCGTCGTTGTTGATCGCCTCGAAGCGCAGCTTGTCGGCCGCGTCGGACGCGTTCGAGATCAACTCGCGCAGGAAAATCTCCTTGTTCGAGTACAAGGAGTGGATCATCAGCTGCAACAGCTGTTTCACTTCCGCCTGGAAACCCAGGGTTTGCTTATCGTTATCTGCCATTTTTAGCGCCTCTAATAGTCTTAGTGTACGTGCGCGAAGTCGCACGGGTCTGGCGAACGTGGGGACTATAAAATGGTTTTCAAGGGCGGCTTACCATTTTCGCAACTCATTTTCCCAACTGTTGCTCGAGGAAGCGCCACACGGCCGGCTCCTGCATCGCCGCCACGTTCAGCCGCATGCGCGTCGACGGCAGCTGCGCCGGCGAGAACAGGCTGCCCGGCGCCAGCAGCAGGTTGTCGGCCATGGCGCGTTCGGTCAGCACGCTGGTGTCGCAGCCGGCGTCCGCCCAGACGAACATCCCGGCCGGCGAGGCCAGGTCCACCTTCAGGCCGACGCGCTCCATCTGGCGCACCGCCTTGGCGCGGATGCCGTCGAGCCGCGTGCGCACCCGGTCCGCGTGCTTGCGGTAGGAGCCCTCGGACAGCACCTTGTAGACCACCCGCTCGCCGATGTCGCTGGTGGTCAGGGTCGACAGCATCTTGCGGTCGGCCAGCCTCTCGGCCCGCTCGGCCGACGTGGCGATGAAGCCGACCCGCAGGTTGGCCGCCATCGTCTTCGAGAACCCGCCCAGGTAAATCACCCGCCGCAGCTGGTCCAGCGCAGACAGCCGCGTGGCCGGTTGCACCGCGCTGCCGGGGTGCAGGTCGCAGTAGATGTCGTCTTCGACGATGATGAAGTCGTGCTCCTCCGACAGCCGCAGCACCTGGAACGCCTTGGCCGCCGACAGCGACGTCGAACTGGGGTTGTGCAGCACCGAGTTGATGATATAGAGCTTGGGCTTGTGGAGCGCCGCCAGCTCGGCCAGTCGGACGATATCGGGGCCGTCGGCCAGGCGCGGGATGCCGATCACGTTGGCGCCCAGCGCGGCGAAGGAGCCGAACATCAAAAACCAGGCCGGATCGTCGACGAAGATGGTGTCGCCGGGGCGGGTGAACTCGCGCGCCACCATGTCCAGCGCCTGCGTGACGCCGGCCGTGGTGACGATCTGCTCCGGCGCGGCGGCGATTTCCAGCTCGGCGAGCTTGTGCTGCAGCTGCTGGCGCAGCGGCATGAAGCCCTGCGGCAGCCCGTAGCTCACCAATAGATTCGGATTCTGGCGGCTCACCGCGCGCAGCGCGTTGGCGATCGCGGTGCCGTCCAGCCATTCCGGCGGCAGCACGCCGGAGCCGGGCATCTGGTGATGCGGCATCTGGCGGAACATGTTGCGCACCAGCCAGACCACGTCGACCGGCTTGGCGTCGAGACGGGAACGTGGCGCGGCCACGCCGGCCGCCGCCACCTCGGCGGCGTTGAGCGCCATCGGCGCCCGCTCGCGCACGAAAAAGCCGGCGCCCCGGCGCGATTCCAGATAGCCGG
>JBDSKP010000597.1:0-5272 GCA_039916925.1 Duganella sp. | reverse complement strand
CGCTGGTGAAGTCGTAGTTCTTCGATTCCGGCCCGTGGACATACGCCGTCATGCTGCCGAAGAAGCGCTCGCCGATATTGAACACGAACGTGGCCGATCGGTTCACATAACGCGATTCGATCAGTCGTCCGCCGCCGCCGTACACGTCGAAACGCTGATCGCCGGTACCGGTCTTGCCGCCGACCGGCAGCACCGTGCCGTCCGACAGCACGAACGCTGTACGCGCCCGCTTGGCGGTGCCGTCCGACACCACGCCACGGATCGCATCGGCGACCACGCGTGCCACTTGCGGCGCCAGCACCTGCTCATTGCTGGTAGCCGGAGCTTTGGTCACCACCGTCTCGTACGGCGTGCCCTTGGCGAAGTGCAGCGACGAAATACGCTGGCTGGCCTTGCGCACCCCGCCGTTGACGATAATACCCATCAACTCCGCCAGCGCTGCCGGACGATCGGCCGAGGCGCCCAGCGTCGTCGCGTACGACGGCACCAGCGATTCAAACGGATAGCCCATCTTCTTCCACTGCTTGTGGATTTCCATGAAGCCTTCGACCTCGATCAGGCCGGCGATGCGGCGGTCCTGCGCAAGCTTGCGGTGCGTTTTGAACAGCCACTGATACACTTCCTGCCGCTGCTTTTCACTCGCCGCCGTCATCTGCGTCAGCGTCGCGCCCGGGTGCTGGCGCAGGTACGCCGCCATCCACAACTCCAGCGGGTGCACGCTGGCCAGATAACCGCGGTCGGCCAGCGACCACTGGTCAATCGCGTACTGGCTGTACATCTTCTCGACGCGCTCGTCGGGCACCTCGTTCTGCGACGGCAGATTGTCGTGCAGGAAGTCGCTGAACTGCTTGAGCGTGGCGTTCGGATACACGGTGCGATGAATTACTGCCAGCCGCGTCGGTGTGCTGCGGATGTTGGCCAGCAAAATCTTGTCCAGATCGGCGGCCGGCTTGCCCTTGTACTTGGCATAGAAGCGCGTCAGGAATTCCTTGCCTTCCTTGTCGGCGAAGCGCGCCAGGTAGCCGGCACGGCGCGGATCGTCGGCGTCGGCCAGCAGCGAGGCCGACGAGCCCGGCGTCTGGAACATGTAGAACTTGGCGACGTCGCGCATCAGGCGCACGAACACCAGGTTGGTCGAGTGGCGCAGCGCCTCGGTCACGGTCAGGATCTTGCCGTTGTCTTCCTTCGAGAAGTTGCCGAAGTAATGCAGGCCGCCGCCGGTGAAGAAGCCCTCGCCCGGATTGCCCGAATACTTGCGCTCCATGGCCGCGTTGAGCATCGGCGTCAGTTCGCGCTCGGCGCTGCCGACCGGGTGCGCCTTGAGGTAGTCGATCCCCCATGCCGACAGCTTGTCCTGCGGATCGACCGGGATCACGCTCAAGGTTTCCGCGTTCATGCCGCGATACTTCTTGTTCAGTTGGTCGATGATGTCCAGGTACGTCACCAAGGTGCGCAGCTTGGCCGTCGAACCGAGGTCGAGCTTGGCGCCCTCGTTGATGTCGAGCGGCTGGTCGTAGTTGTCGGTCTGCAGCCGCAGCATGTTGTTCTGCTCGCCCTTTTCCAGCAAGGTGAAGCTGTACACGACGTTGGCCGGATCGCCGTTGCCCAACATGCCCTTGCCGGTCAGGCCGGCGGCGGCGGCGCGCTCGGGGTCGCGCAGGTCGCGCAGCACCTGCGTCACCGCCATCTGCGCCTGCGCGTCGAGCGTGCTGACCACGTTCAGGTCCAGGCGGTCGAGGTTGTACATGCGGTTGTCGCCCAGCAGGTTGGCCAGGTGGTTGCGGATCGCGTTCGAGGCCTTGCGCGTGACGAAGGTCATCGCCGGCGCCGCCTGCAGGCCGTTGCCCTTGGCCGGGTGCAGCGGCTGCTTGAGCGCGACGTCGCGCAGCGCCGCCGTGATGACGCCGTCCTGCGCCAGGATGCGCAGGTGGCTGTCGGCCAGCACCTCGAGGTCGTCGGCGCCGTCGCCCAGGTAGTGGCTGGGGCGGCGCTGCGCGATCATCAGGCTCAGCGCTTCCTTGAACACCAGCGCCGTCTCGGCGTTCGGATTGGCCAGGTCGCCGCCGAGCAGGCGGTTGACGTCGGCGAACTGGCGGCCGTACCACACCCACATGCCGTCGCCGATGCCGTTGACCTCGCCGTAGCCGGGCTTGGCCGACAGCGGCACCGTGTTCAGGTAGTCGATGACGATGCGGCGGCGCGCCTTGGTCGTGTCCGGCCCGTCCTGGTAGGAGCGCAGGCTGGCCGACATCATCTGCTGCAGCTTGTCCTTCATCGAACCGGTGCGCCCTTCCGGCGAGTGGCGGTATTTCTCGATCTGCGTGGCCAGCGTGCTGCCGCCGGCGGCGCGGTGGCCGCCGGCCACCGAGCTGACGCTTTTCTCGATGACGGCCTTGCCCAAGCGGTCCCATTCGACGGCCGGATTGCGTTTCGGATAGGTGTTGTCGAGCAGCTCGCGGTTTTCGATGTACAGCAGGCTGTTGACCAGCGCCGTCGGCGCCTGCTCGAACTTGTTGTAGATGCGTTCCGGATAGCTGGCCGCGAACAATTCCTGCGCGCGGCAATCGTAGATCGTCAGGCCGGTCTTGGTCTTCTCGTGGTACGTGGCGAAGATGCCCATGTCGGCCAGCTCGGCCATCTTGGGCGAGATGCGGGCCTGCGCGCTGACCTGGTAGTCGCGCGTGCGCAGCTTGCCGAGGTAGTCCGGCAGGCTGGCGTAGCCGAGCCGCTCGTCGTACGGGCTGTCATGCGGGAAGCGGATCGAATTGCTCGGCCCCGGCTGCACCTTGTATGTCATCTTGCCGGCCAGGTCGGTGAACACGCGCGCCTGCATGTTGGAGGTGCGGCTCTCGTGCACGCCCCAATACACCGCGAACGAGGCGCCCACCAGCAGCACCAGGATGAACGCGTTGCGCGAGCGCTTGCCCTTGGCCGGGCGGTCCGGCGGCGGCGCGTCCATCTGCGCCTGCGCCAGATGCGCCTCGGTTTCTTCGGGGGTGAGTGGAGGCACGACATGAAGATGCCGGGTGCGACGATAGCCTAGCGCGGCCGCGCCTGCGCGCAACTTGCGCGCTGCGCGAACCAGGGGCCGGCGGAAACGACGATTGCTTAACATATGATTCAAACCGGTCAGCTGTTTCAGTAAAACCTACTAGACCCCATTGCACCACATCGGCGCTGTGGTGACCGGTGATGACGCACAATATATTGCAACCGATGTTTATTTTTCGCAAAAAAACAACGGCGTTTCTCCCTGTGGGAAGAACGCCGTGAATGGTTGTGACCGTTACGTGACGCGGGTGCATTATCGAAGCGATATCGAAGCGCCATCGAAGCGCCATCGAAGCGATATCGAAGCGCTATCAAGCGATGACGCCGTGCTATCGGGCGATACCGGCGCGCATTAAATATTGTTGAACTCTACACCGAGCCGTGTCAGTTCGTCGCACATGCGGGTGAACGCGGCGAGCGTTTGCGCCGGCTCGCCTTTGACGCCGAGCTCGATGTGGCGGCGCGTGTTGGCGTCGCCCACGCTCGGCAGGCTGAACACCTTGACGCGCGGGTATTGCGCCTCGAGCTCGACCATCAGCGGCGTCAGCGCCGACTCGGCCGTCTCGTACACCAGCACCGATTGCTCCAGATGCGGCTCGCGGTTGAACAGGTCGGCGTAATGGTGGTCGAGCACCCACTCGATCATCGGCCAGGCCATCACCGGAAAGCCCGGCACGAAGTAGTGCTTGTGCAGCGCGAAGCCGGCGATGTTGTTGTACGGGTTGGGGATCAGGGCCGCGCCTTGGGCGAACTCGGCCATCTTGAGGCGGTGCTGGTTCTCGGGCGAATCCAGGTCGACCTCGTGCCCGGCCTCCAGGCCCATCTGCACGATGCGCTGCTGGATGTTGGCCTTGCCCTGCTCGTGCAGCACCAGCGGCAGGCCCAGCGCGTTGGCGGCGGCCAGCCGCGTGTGGTCGTCCGGCGTGGCGCCGATGCCGCCGCAGCAAAACACGATGTCGTCGCTGGCGAAGGTGCGCTTGAGCGTGGCCGTGATGCGGGCCGGATCGTCGGCCAGGATTTCGGCCCACGCCAGCTGCAGCCCGCGCGCCGCCAGCAATTGCACCACTTTCGGGAAATGCTGGTCGACGCGCCTGCCGGACAGGATTTCGTCGCCGATGATGATGAGTCCGATCGCCATGATAGTTCCGCTTTCTTCAGAGTTCCACCGGCGCCGGGTCGGCCTTCACGGCCTCGGCGGCGCGCATGCGCGCCAGCGCGTCGAGGCAATAATAGGCGAACCACAGCGCGGTGAAGATAAACACCAGCACATACAGCCAGATCGACGCGGCTGCCAGGAACGGGAAGAATACCACCGCCATCACCCCGCCCAGCCAGATCGCGCCCGGCAGCGCGCCGGCGGCGCCGGAGACCACGCCGATGGCGATCAGCGGCCAGCGGTGCGCGGCCAGCAGTTGGCGGCGCTCGTCGGCGCTGGCGTAGTCTGCCAGCACGTCGTAGACCATCATGCGGCTGGTCAGCCAGCCCCACAGCAGCGCCTGCACGAACACGGCCAGCGGCGGGAACACGTACAGCGGCAACGTCAGCAGCCACAGGCCGATGAACGCGGCCATGCCGCCCAGCGCCACGCCGACGCTGCCGAGCACGCTGCCGCCGTTGCGCTGTTCGAGTTGCGGATAGTGGCGCCCGCCGATGTGGCGCAGGATCACCGGCATGGCGATGATGCCGATGAAAATGAGCGCCGTCAGTATCATCAGCGGCAGCAACAGCAGCATCGCTATCAACGGCACAACGACTGTTTTCAAAGCGCCAAGTCCGAGCGAACTCAACAAGCTGCCGCTGTAGCTGAACACGCCATATTGGGAAAACGTCGCGTGGACGAAGTCGATCAGCGGCTGCAGGCCCAGGTACAGCAACACCGCCCACACGCCGACCGCCAGCAGGAACGGCGCCACGCTCATCAACAACAACTTGCCGTGCCATTGGGACGCGAAGGCGCGGCCCCAGGCGCGCATCACCGAAGCGGCTCCGCCCGCCATCAGACCGTATCCTTGCGCGCATACTCGACCATGCGCTTGAGCGCCAGCCAGTGCTGCGAGAAGAAGCCCTTGCCGTATTCCCGGCCCGGCACGACCGCGCCGTCGGCGCCGGTTTGCGGCAACTGGTCGCGGATGCCGGTGGCGACGAATCGCGGCGTGAAATTGGCGGTGCGGAAGATGATGTCCCAGACCGGCAGCAGCACGGCGAAATTGCAGCCGCCCAG
>JBDSKP010000596.1:0-2268 GCA_039916925.1 Duganella sp. | reverse complement strand
TCGCAGGCGTGGTGGGGTTCTATTACCTGTCAGACAAACCAGCTCTCGTACGCGCAGGCGCACTTGTAGCTGGTTTGGCTTTTGCCGTTCTGCTCTTGTGGACTTCGTCGACTGGCCGTGAATTCCTGAATTTCGCCAAAGAAGCCGTGCGCGAAACGAAAAAGGTCGTTTGGCCCACCCGTCGCGAGGCGACCCAGATCACCGGCATCGTGTTCGCCTTCGTGCTGGTGATGGCGCTGTTCCTGTGGGGCACGGATAAGACGTTGGAATTCCTGTTGTACGATCTCATTCTGGGCATACGAAAATAATGAACGAAAACGTGCAAGATGAAGCGGCAGGCGAATCGGTGCCGGGCGAAGCCCCAGCCACCGAGGCCGTCGCGGCGCCGGTAAGCGTTCCAGTGAGCAACAAGCGCTGGTACGTGGTTCATGCGTATTCCGGTATGGAAAAAAGCGTGCAGCGCGCGCTGACCGAGCGCGTCGAGCGCGCCGGCATGCAAGACCAGTTCGGCCAGATCCTGGTGCCGACCGAGGAAGTGGTCGAAGTCAAGAACGGTCAAAAGTCCGTCACCGAGCGTCGTTTCTTCCCGGGCTACGTCCTGGTTGAGATGGAAATGACCGACGAGACGTGGCACCTGGTGAAAAACACCAACAAGGTGACCGGCTTCATCGGCGGCAAATCGAACAAGCCGACGCCGATCCCGGCGCGCGAGATCGACAAGATCATGCAGCAGATGCAAGAGGGCGTCGAGAAGCCACGGCCGAAGGTGCTGTACGAAGTGGGCGAGCAAGTCCGGATCAAGGACGGCCCGTTCACCGACTTCAACGGCAACGTCGAGGAAGTCAACTACGAGAAATCGAAAGTGCGCGTCTCGGTCACCATCTTCGGCCGCGCCACACCAGTCGAGCTCGAATTCGGCCAGGTCGAAAAAGTATAAGCAACACCGTTCGCCAGAACGGGCGACGGTGTAAAAACCCGACAAATCTGGCACCAGAGGAGCCCCGCCCCGCATTCGATCGCGTGGCGGGGCGCTACTACTCATACCCAAGACAGGAGCCATCATGGCAAAGAAAATCATTGGTTTTATCAAGCTGCAAGTGCCAGCTGGTAAAGCAAACCCATCCCCACCGATCGGCCCGGCGCTGGGTCAGCGCGGTCTGAACATCATGGAATTCTGCAAAGCGTTCAACGCGCAGACCCAGGGTATGGAACCAGGCATGCCGATCCCGGTCGTCATCACCGCGTTCGCCGACAAGTCGTTCACCTTCGTGATGAAGACGCCGCCAGCGACCTACCTGATCAAGAAGCACTCGGGCGTCACCAAAGGTTCGCCGAAGCCACATACCGACAAAGTCGGTAAGTTGACCCGCGCTCAAGCTGAAGAAATCGCTAAATTGAAAACCCCTGATCTGACCGCTGCCGACATGGATGCCGCTGTACGCACCATCGCCGGTTCCGCACGTTCGATGGGCATCACGGTGGAAGGTCTGTAATCATGGCAAAATTGTCCAAACGCGCAAAAGCTATCAAGGCTAAAGTTGATAGCACCAAGACCTATGCATTCGACAACGCCGTCGCGCTGATCAAAGAACTGGCCACCGCCAAGTTCAATGAATCGATCGACGTGTCGGTACAGCTGGGTGTGGATCCTAAGAAGTCGGACCAGGTCGTTCGCGGCTCCGTCGTGCTGCCAGCCGGCACCGGTAAAACCGTTCGCGTCGCCGTCTTCGCTTCGGGCGAAAAAGCCGAGCAGGCCAAAGCCGCCGGCGCCGACGTTGTTGGTATGGAAGACCTGGCCGAGCGCGTCAAAGCCGGCGACATGCCTTTCGATATCGTCATCGCTTCGCCGGACACCATGCGTATCGTCGGTACCCTGGGTCAGATCCTGGGCCCACGCGGCCTGATGCCTAACCCGAAGGTCGGCACCGTCACCCCTGACGTCGCCACCGCGGTGAAGAACGCCAAAGCCGGTCAGGTCCAGTACCGTACCGACAAGGCCGGTATCATCCACGCCACCATCGGCCGCAAGTCGTTCAGCGATGCAGATCTGAAGAGCAACCTGGTTGCCCTGATCGAAGCCCTGAACAAAGCCAAGCCAACCACCTCGAAGGGCGTGTACCTGCGCAAGGTCGCCATTTCGTCGACCATGGGCGCCGGCGTTCGCGTCGACCAGGGTTCGCTGGCAGCTTAAGTTTTAAAGAATCAAGTCCCGTGGCGCAAGCCGCGGGCACATCTTTGGGATGGTCGGTGGCGTCAATGCCGCCGGCC
>JBDSKP010000595.1:0-1576 GCA_039916925.1 Duganella sp. | reverse complement strand
GACCGCCGATAAAGTCGTCAGCGTGGAAACCGTCGATCATCCGAACGATGGCCAGCTGCTGACCTTCGCTCGCAAATATTTCGTCAAGGCTGATTTGACGCATTGATGCCAATGAACGCGGGCCAAGGTCCGCGTCAAGGCTTGGAAACCCCGGGGCACGGCAAGTGCTCCGGGGTTTTTCATTGTGCAGAGGCGACGTCTGCTGGGCGACATCAGGGAAAAAATACTGGCATCGGGTGGAAATCAATCGATGCTCAAAGCTGCCAACGGTACTTTAAACTTTCCGCACGGTAGTGTTGCGCTGCACAAGCTGTCTGGACTTCGCTATAATTGCGCAGTTAAATATTTGTCAGCACCTAACTGTCAGCACCTAAAAGGAAACCCATGAGCTTGAATAAAGTGCCTTCCGGCCGCGATGTGCCAAACGACTTCAACGTGATCATCGAAATTCCGATGAACGCCGATCCGATCAAGTATGAAGTGGACAAGGAATCGGGCGCGATTTTCGTCGACCGTTTCATGGGCACCGCGATGCACTACCCGTGCAACTACGGCTACGTGCCGAACACGCTGTCCGACGACGGCGACCCGGTCGACGTGCTGGTTGTTACCCCGTTCCCGCTGTTCCCTGGCGTGGTGGTCCGCTGCCGTCCTATCGGCGTGCTGAAAATGACCGACGAATCCGGTGAAGACGCCAAAGTGCTGGCCGTGCCGGTCGATAAAGTATTGTCGATCTATAGCCACTGGCAGAAGCCTGAGGACTTGAACGAGCTGCGCCTGCGTCAGATCCAGCATTTCTTCGAGCACTACAAAGATCTGGAAAAAGGCAAATGGGTCAAGATCGACGGCTGGTACGGTCCTGAAGAAGCCAAACAGGAAATCCTGAACGGCGTGGCCGCGTACAACAAGGAAACGTCGGCGGCGTAATAACCCGCACGGTAACAAAAAGCCCCATGCGGCTTGCGGCGACCTCGGTCATTGCAAGCACCCATGGGGCTTTTTTATTTGCGAACGGAACGCTTAGCTGCGCTGCATGCTGACCGCCACCTCGGCTGCCTGGACTTCGTCGGTCGCTTCCGCCGCTTCTGCCGCTTCGGCTTCGCGTCGCAGGCGCGACATATACTGCGGCGTGATGCCCAGATAGGAAGCAATCGCGCGTTGCGAGATGCGCGCCTCCAGGCCCGGATATTCTTCGCGGAACGCCGCAAGGCGCTCCTGTGCCGAGGTTTCGCCGTTGGAATAGGCCCGTTGGGCCAGGCTTTGCAAACCATGCATCGCCGCCTGCAAATGGTAATGCTGTAGCACCTCATGCTGCGCCCGCAGCGCGCACGACTGCGCCCAGTCCAGCGTGAAGCCATGGACAGTGGTTTCGGCAACCAGGAACTGTACCGCCGGCCGGCCGGTTTCGCCGGTGATCAGATCGGTCAGCGTCGTGGCCGACTCGCCTTCGCGGAAAAATCGCAACGTCATCTCGACGCCATCCCGGTTGAAGAAGCCGGCACGCGCCACGCCGCTGGCGAGCCAGTGCACTTGCGTGGCCGGCACGCCGGCATGCTGCAGAAACGCGCCTTTGCGC
>JBDSKP010000594.1:0-2809 GCA_039916925.1 Duganella sp. | reverse complement strand
GCGCGGCGGCCGCCGCGTACGTCCCCGGTGGCAAGCTGGCCGTGAACCAGCAGGGCAACGCCGACTACGAATCGCGCCGCGACGCGCGCATCAAGGCCGTGGTGGCGTTCGCGCCATGGGGCGGTGCGCACAAGGTGTGGGATGCCGAGGGGCTGGCCGGCGTGCGCACGCCGACGCTGTTCGTCAGCGGCGACCAGGACGACGTGGCCGGCTACAAGGACGGCGTCGTGCGCATCTTCGAAGGCGCCGTGCACGCCGACCGATATCTGCTGACGTATCAGGGCGGGCGCCACAATTCGGCGCCGAATCCGCCGTCGCCGGCGATGCTGGCCAGCTTCGACGATTTCATGTCCTATTCCGAGCCGGTGTGGGACAGCCGCCGCATCAACAACATCAACCAGCATTTCGTCACGGCCTTCCTGGGCATCCACCTCAAGGCGCAGCCGCTACAGGCTTACCTGGAACTGCCGCCGCTGACGGCCGACGGCACCATCGAGCCCGATCCGGGCCTGTGGAAGGGCTTCCGCAAGCGTACCGCGCTGGGGCTGGCGTGGCGCCACCTGCCGGCGCGGTAGCGTCGGAGCTTAGTCTTTCAGCTTGCTGTTCTGGCAGCCGGAGCTGGCGCACTCGCGTACCCGGTCCTGCAGGAACTGCGAACGCTTGATCGTGGTGTTGGTCGCGCAGTCGAGGTTGACGTAGAACCCGGTGGACTCGCGCTTGGAGCAGCTGCTGTTGCGGCCCTGGATCCAGGCCAGCTGGCCGGCTTTCAACGCCTTCTTGCCGTCGGCGTCCAGCTTGCCGCTGAGGGCCTGGTAATTGGTGTTGAGCTCCTTGTCCGCCTCCTGATAGACCTTGTTCAGGCAGTACAGGCCGTCGAAATCGTTCTTCGGCACGTCGCAGGCCGAATTGGCGAAGGCGGCGCCGGACGCGCAAAACAGCAGTGTTGCAATGATTTTGTTCATTTTTAAAATTCTCGGTTAAAAGGGTTGTCGATTCTGACATGGTTCCGCGGCGCCCTCAATACGGGCAGCTTGTATAATGCAGCCAAACTAACAGGCCCGCTACCATGACAAATACCACCCATTTCGGCTATAAAACCGTCGCGGAAGACGACAAAGTCCGCGAAGTCGCCAAGGTTTTCCATTCCGTCGCCGCCAAGTACGACATCATGAACGACGTCATGTCGGGTGGCCTGCACCGTCTGTGGAAGACCTTCACCATCGCCAACGCGGCCGTGCGCCCCGGTTTCAAGTGCCTCGACATCGCCGGTGGCACCGGCGATCTGGCCAAGGTGTTCGCCAGGCAGGCCGGTCCCACCGGCGAGGTCTGGCTGACCGACATCAACGAGTCGATGTTGCGCGTGGGGCGGGACCGCCTCTTGAATCGCGGCCTGTTGACCCCCACCTTGCTGTGTGACGCGGAAAAATTGCCGTTCCCGGATAACTATTTCGACCGCGTCAGCGTCGCTTTCGGGCTGCGCAACATGACGCACAAGGACCAGGCGCTGGCGGAAATGCGCCGCGTGCTCAAGCCGGGCGGCAAGTTGCTGGTGCTGGAGTTCTCGAAGGTGGCGGCGCCGCTGCAGAAGCCCTACGATATTTATTCGTTCAAGGTGCTGCCTTGGATGGGCCAGAAAATCGCCGGCGACGCCGAAAGCTACCGCTATCTGGCCGAGTCGATCCGCATGCATCCGGACCAGGACACGCTCAAGACCATGATGGAACAGGCCGGTCTGGAACGGGTAACGTATTACAACTTGACGGCAGGTGTGGCCGCTTTACACACCGGTATCAAACTGTAATTACTGTAGGAAATGACCATGAATTTCAAAAAACTGATGATCAGCGCTGTTGTCGCCGTGTCCGCCTTGACGATGCTGGCCGAGGCGACCGCGCGTCCCGCCGGCGGCAACCGTTCGATCGGCCGCCAGTCGCAAAACGTCAGCCGCATGCCGCCGGCCGCCGCGCCGACCCCGGCACCGCGCCAGGCCGCCCCCGCGCCGGCGCCAAACGCGCCGAACGCCCTGCCGGCCAAGCGCCCCAGCATGTGGAAAGGTATCCTGGGCGGCGCGCTGCTGGGCCTTGGCCTGGGCGCGTTGTTCTCGCACTTGGGCATCGGCGGCGCGATGGCCGGCATCCTGAGCACGATGTTGATGCTGGCGTTGCTGGCCGGCGCCGCGTACTTCGTCTTCCGCATGTTCCGCCGCAAGTCGCAACCGGCGGTGGCGCCATCGGCGTTCGGCGGCGGCTTCAACGGCAACAACAACGCGTACAACAACGCCTATACCCCGCCGGCCGGCGGCGGCACGCCGGAAATCGGCTCGCGCCTGCAGCCCGAGCAGCAGTATCAGCCGGCACAGGCGGCGCCGGCGCCGCACACCCCTTGGGGCGTGCCGGGCGATTTCGACGCGGTGTCGTTCCTGCGCGTGGCCAAGAGCAATTTCATCCGCCTGCAAGCGGCCTGGGACAAGGGCGACACGGCCGATATCCGCGAGTTCACGACGCCCGAGGTGTTCGCCGAAATGAAAATGCAGATCAACGAGCGCGGCGCGCAGAAGGATTACACCGACGTCGTCAGCATCGAAGCCGAGCTGCTGGGCATCGAAACGAGCGAGACCGAGTACCTGGCCAGCGTCAAGTTCACCGGCATGATCAAGCCCGCGCCGGACGCGCTGGCCGAGCCGTTCAACGAAGTGTGGAACCTGACCAAGCCGGTGTCCGGCGCGTCGGGCTGGTTGCTTGCTGGTATTCAACAGTTGGCTTAAACCCGCAGGGCCACAGAGGGGTCGTACCCCGTACGGGGCACGACC
>JBDSKP010000593.1:0-5502 GCA_039916925.1 Duganella sp. | reverse complement strand
CGCTCTCGACCACCTGGTCCATCAGCCGCATGGATGGGTTGAAGGATGCGGCCGCGCTTTGCGCGATGTAGGCCACGGTGCGCCCGCGCAGGCCGGCCAGCTGGCCGTCGCTCATGCCCAGCAGCTCGTGGCCGGCCACCGACACGCTGCCGCCGGCCAGCCGGCAACCGGCGCGGGCATAGCCCATCAGCGCCAGCGCGATGGTGGTCTTGCCGGAGCCGGACTCGCCGATCAGCGCCAGCACCTCGCCTTTTTTGATCGAAAAATCGGCGCCGTGGACGATCGGCACTTCCTCGTCCATGTCGTTGCGGGCGGTGACCCGCAGGCCGGTTACCTTGACGATATCGTTCATGTCAACCTCCACTCGCGCGGCGCTTGCGGCCGGCCAGACTGTCGATGGCCATGTTGACGCCGATGGTCAGCGTGGCGATGGCGATGGCCGGGGTGATCACGGCGGGCGCGCCCTGGCCCAAGCCGATGATGTTTTCGCGCACCAGCGAGCCCCAGTCGGCCTGCGGCGGCTGGATGCCCAGCCCGAGGAAACTCAGGCCGCTCAGCAGCAGCACGATGAACAGGAAGCGCAGGCCGAAGTCGGCCAGCACCGGACGGATCATGTTGGGCAGCATCTCAAAGCAGGTGATGTAGGCCAGGCCCTCGCCGCGCGCCCGCGCCGCCTGCACATAGTCCATCGCCTGCACGTTGACCGCCAGCGAACGGGCGATGCGGTAGGCGCCGGGCATGTAGCCGATGCCGGCGGTGGCGATCAGCAGCGGCACCGAGCTGCCGAAGCCGGCCACGATGATCAGCGCCAGCAGCTTGTGCGGGATGCTGAGCATGGTGTCGACGACGCGGCTGACGATGGCGTCGAACCAGCCGCCGGCGGCGGCGGCGAACATGGCCAGCACGGTGCCGCCGACGCTGGCCACCAGCACCGCGGCCAGCGCCACGCCGATGGTGTACGGCGCGCCGTGCAGGATGCGGCTGAGCATGTCGCGGCCGAGGTAGTCGGTGCCCAGCGGATGCAGCGCGCTCATCGCCGCGAACACGTCGTCGCCGGTGGTGCCGCCGGCGTCGTTGGGCGCGATGGACGGGCCGATCACGGCCATCACCAGCCAGAACGCGACGACGGCGACGCCGATCATGCCCATGACGGACGGACGGCGGCGCGGCCTGCGCCGGACGGCGGGGGAGATTGCGGGAGTGGTCATTTGCGTAGCCTCGGATTGGAAAGAATGGCGCAGACGTCGGCAAAGGTCAGCAGCACCAGATAGCCGGCGCAAAACAGCATGGCGCAGGCTTGCACCACCGGCATGTCGCGCATCGTGACGGAGTCGACCATCAAGCTGGCGATCCCGGGATAGTTGAAGACCGATTCGACGATGATCACGCCGCCGATCAGGTAGGCCAGCGACAGCGCCACGGCGTTGACCACCGGCCCCACCGCGTTCGGCAGCGCGTGGGCCAGCACCATGCGCACCGGCCGCACGCCCTTCAGGCGCGCCATCTCGATGTAGGACGAGTCGAGCTGGTCGATGACGGCGGCGCGCGTCATGCGCGCCATCTGCGCCACGATCACGCAGCACAAGGTCATCACCGGCATCGCGTAGACCCGCAGGAACTGGGCCACGGAGGCGATGTCGTCGGTGCGCGACAGCGCCGACAGCCAGCGCAGCTTGACCGCGAACACCAGCACGGCCACGGTGGCGATCAGGAATTCCGGCACCGACACCGTCCACACCGTCGCCAGGCTGACGGCGCGGTCGAACAGCGAGCCGCGGTACATCGCCGACAGGATGCCGATGGCCAGCGCGATCGGCACCGACACGGCCGCCGTCACGGCCGCCAGCATCAGCGAGTTAGGCAAGCGCGTGCCGATCAGTTCCGCCACCGGCAGGCCGTTGGCCAGGGCCTTGCCGGGATCGCCCGTCAACAGCCCGCCGAGCCAATGGAGGTAGCGCAGGTGGGCCGGCTGGTCGAGCCCGAACTGGGCCCGCAGCGCGGCCACCAGCTCGGGCGTGGCCTCCTGCCCCAGCGCCGCCTGCGCCGCGTCGCCCGGCAGCAGGTTGGTGATCGTGAAGATCACGACCGACACGGCCAGCAGGGTCAGCACGCCGACCCCGAGCCGGTTGAGCACAAGTCGTACAGTGGTACCGTTCATGGTTCATCTTTCACAAAAAGGGGGCCGGGGCCGGTGGCGCGGCGGCCGTCGTCAAGCCTCGAGCCAGACCTGGTCGGCGAACATATAACCCATCAGGCCGCCCATCGGGTGTCCGCTGTAGCCCTTGAGCTTGTTGGTGAAGCCGTCGAGCGAGTGGATGAACATCGGAATGCCGACGCCGCATTGGTCATGCACCAGCACCTGCATGTCGGCATACATCTGCTTGCGCTTGGCCTCGTCGGTCTCGCCGCGCGCCGCGTCGAGCAACTGGTCGAATTTCTCATTCTTCCAGCCCGACACGTTCATCGGCGAATCGGACTTGTAGAACAGCGAGAACATCAGGTCGATCGTCGGGCGCGGATTGATGTTGCCGAAGGTGAGGGGATGCTTGGCCCAGTGGTTCGACCAGTAGCCGTCGGCCGGCATGCGCTTGATCTCCAGGTTCAGGCCGATCTTCTGCGCCGACAATTGCAGGATCTGCGCCATCTCGACCGAGGCGGTGGCGGCGGTCGACGCCACGATGGGCAGGCTCATGCCCGCCATGCCGGATTTCTGCAGGTGGAACTTGGCCTTGTCCAGGTCGAACGGGCGTTGCGGCAGGCCGGCCAGGTAGAAGCGGCTCGACGACTGCACCGGCTGGTCGTTGGCGATGGTGCCGTAGCCGCGCATCGACGCCTTGCGGATCTGTTCGCGGTCGAGCATGTACTTCATCGCCAGCACGAAGTTGGGATTCTTCACCGCGCCGACGTTGTCGCGCATGATGATGTCGGTGTAATTGCCGGTCTTCGATTCGAACAAGGTGCAGCCAGAATCGGCGGTGAAGGCCGCCGCCGAGCGCGGGTTGATGCCGTTGATCAGGTGCACGTCGCCCGACAGCAGCGCGTTCACGCGCGCCGCCTCGTCGGGCACGGCGAAGTATTCGATCTCGTCGAGGTAGGGCTTGCCCGGCTTCCAGTACTCGTCGTTGCGCACGCCGATCGAGCGCACGCCGGGCCTGAATTCCTTGCACTTGTAGGGACCGGTGCCGATGGCGGTGGCGAAATCGGTCGTGCCGTCCTTGATAATGGAGAAATGCGACGTGGCCAGCAGCGCCGGCAGGTCGACATTGGCCGAATTGAGCTTGATTTGCAGCTCGTTCGGGCCGGTCGCCTTGACTTCGGCGAACTCCTCGGCCACGGCCTTGGCCTTGGACGCGGTGGCCGGGTTCTTGTGGCGCAGCAGCGAGTACACCACGTCCGCCGGGGTCAGCGGCTTGCCGTCGTGGAAGCGCACATCCTTGCGCAGCTTGACGATCCACAGCACGCCATCCTTGCTGGTGACCGATTCGGCCAGCGCCATCTGCGGCACCAGCTTGGTGTCGACGGCCGTCAGGCAGCTGTAGAACATGAAGTGGCGCACGTAGTCGGCGATGGTGGAGGACTTGGCCGGATCGAGCGTGTCGGCGCTCGAGCCGGCGCCGACGGCGACGCGCAGGCGCCCGCCCTTCCTCGGCGTTTGCGCCAGGGCGGCGCCGGGCCAGGTCAGCAGGCCGCCGGCCGTCGAGGCCAGCATGCCGCCCGCCACCAGGGTGCGCACGACGTCGCGGCGCGAGGTGCCGCGTCTCGGATCGTCGACGGCGCGGTCGCATGCGCTGTCATGCCGCGGGGTGATGATGTCCAATTGCTTGTCGCTCATATTACCTCCAGTTTTAGAATAGTTATTGCGGCGGCTTGCGCCGGTATCTGGCCGTGGCGGCGTGTGCCGCCCCCTCTCCCGTTTGCTTCGATCATATTCCCCCCGTCAGTGCAACCAGTCCTGCAGGCGATAATAGGCGCCCACCACCGGCAGGAACCACGGCTTGCCGAAATGCCCGGGAACGGCCGGCCACGCCAGGTCGCGCCACGGATTGCGTTCGGTGTGGCCGGCCATGACGTCGGCCATCACCTGTCCCATGTGCACCGACATCTGCACCCCGTGTCCGCTATACCCGGTCGAGTAATACATGCCGCCGTGTTCGCCCGCGCGTGGCAGGCGGTCGGCCGTCATGTCGACCAGCCCGCCCCAGCAATAGTCGATGCCGACGCCGCGCAGCGCCGGGAAGATCTCCTCCATCGACGCCCGCAGCACGTGGCCGCTCTTTTCGTCCGAGCGCGGATTGGACAGCGCGAAGCGGGCCCGCCCGCCGAACAGCAAACGGTGGTCGGGCGTGACGCGGAAGTAGTTGCCGATGTTTTTGGACGTGACGTAGTTGCGCCGCCGCGGCAGCAGGCCCTCGAGCACGCCCTGGTCCAGAGGCTCGGTTGCGATGATGAAGCTGCCCACCGAGACCATGCGGCGGCGGAAATACGCGAACGGCCCCTCGCGGGAATTGCCCGTCGCCAGCAGCACCTGGCCGGCGTCGATGGTGCCGCGCCCGCAGGTGACGCGGAAGCGGCCGGCGGCCTGGCGCTCGAGCCCACCCACCGGCGCCTGTTCGAAGATGTGCGCGCCGGCGCGGGCGGCGGCCTGCGCGAGCCCGACGCCGAACTTACCCATGTGCATCTGCGCGCTGCTGGTCTGCAGCAGGCCGCCGAAGAAGCGGTCGGAGCCGACCTCGGTGCGGATGTCGGCCGCCGACACCATCCGCACGTGCGGATCGACCCCGCCGCGCAGCACCTCGCAGGCGCGCGCCAGCTTGTCATAGTGTTCCGGCTTGGCGGCCAGCTTGAGCCGGCCGACGCGGGCGAAATCGCAGTCGATGTGCTCCCGCCCGACCAGCTCCTCGACCGTGTCGACCGAGGCCGCGTAGGCCTGGTAGAAGGCGCGCGCCCGCTCCACGCCGAGGCGCCCGGCCAGCGCGGCGAAATCGTGCGCCAGGCCGCTGTTGCAGTGTCCGCCGTTGCGGCCGGAGGCCTCGCCGACGACCCGGCCGGCCTCCAGCACGACCACGGAGGCGCCGCGCCCGGCCAGCGCCAGCGCCGCCGACAAGCCGGTGAAGCCCGCGCCGACCACGACCACGTCGGCGCGTCCCGCAACCGGTCCCTGCGCGCCGCCGGTGAAGGCGGGCGCCGTGTCTAGCCAATAGGATTCCAACTTCATCGCCTGGTCCCGTCCGGGTTTGGTTTGCGGGTGCATGGTCGCGTGCCTACAGGCCGACCAGCGCCGGCAGGCCGCCCAGGTCCTTGATCTCGTGCGCGCCCCACGCCGGCCATGCCGGCTCGTGGCCGCGCGCCACGAAGACCCGGTTCTTGATGCCGATGTCGTCCGCCGACAGATGGTCGTAGCGCATGCTCGACGACACGTGCAGGATGTCCTCGGGATTGCAGCCCAGCTGGTCGATCATGTATTCGAAGGCGCGCAGGCGCGGCTTGTAGGCCCCCGCCTGC